>CAIJLJ010000047.1 GCA_903821395.1 uncultured Solirubrobacterales bacterium
ACTTGGCGTCTACGCGATCGACAAGCGTTTAGACGATCCCGTCGGCGCGCTAACCGCTCACGGTCTGTGTGGCGTTTGGGGGACGCTCTCTTGCGGCCTTTTCACTTTGCCGATCCTCGCTAAATACAACGCGGTTGGCGAGGGGGGCTTGTTCTACACCGGCTCGTTCGGGCAGCTCGGAAACCAAGCGATCGGCGTCGCCGTCGTATTTGTCTTCGTCTTCGTAGCTAGTTACGCGACCTTCTGGGTGATCAAGAAGACTTACGGCTTGCGTGTAACAGAAGCCGAAGAAGATGCCGGTCTGGACATCTCCGAGCACGGCATGTATGGCTACCCAGAGCAGTTCATTCCAGCGCCGGAGCTTGTCGGTTACGGCGCGGCCCCCCAGCTCGGTTCGCCGGGCGTATCCTCATAGGCAGCTAAAAGGAGCTTGCGAAATGAAGAAGATTGAAGCGATCATCCGCCATGAAGCATTTGAGCCGATTCGACTGGAGCTACTGGAGCTCGGGTTCCCATCGATGACGGTCCTTGAAGTGAAAGGGTCGGGGCGTCAGAAAGGGATTGTTGAAACCTATCGCGGTGCTGAGCTAACCAATTACCTGCGGCCTAAGGTCCAAATCAATTGCGTCGTTTCAGATGCTGACGTCGAAGCGGTGGTTGAGGCAATCCTCAAGCACGGTCGCACCGGGGCTGTAGGTGACGGCAAGGTGTTCGTGATGCCGGTCGATAACGCTTACCGAGTTCGAACCGGCGAGTCGGGCGAGGATGTCTTGCAGGCTCATCCGGAGGCTGCGGAGGAGATCAAGTAGTTATTAGCGCCTACTGGCCGGTCTGGACGACTTGGCCGGTTGCGGGGTCGACCTTCGAGTCTTGAGGCCGACGCGTCACGTTGACGGTGATCGCGCCGCCGACGGGCGCGCCGTCGGGGCCGACAGCTCGCGCTTTGCCATTTAGGCCTGCACCGGCACGGTAGGTGAGCGTTCGCGTGCCAGGTTGAGTCGCGCTCAGCGACCAGGTGAAGATGCGCTCAGCCCCAGCCGCCAGCGGCCCTAGCGCCCACGTGTTTACGTAGGCCGTCGTGCCATCGACCGGCCCGAGATTGACCACCCACCATGGGCGGATTGGGTCTGCCAGGCCCGGCTGGCTGCTGCGATAGTTGAGTCCGTTGACGGTCATTGTGATGTCGGGGACCTCGTGCGTACCCGTGTTCTGGACCGTGATTTTCAGCTTTGTCGTCTCGCCCAGGCCCTGTCGTACTGGGAATGAGACCTTTGTGATCGCAACCTGATAATCGCCTGTGGGCTCGCTCGCGTCTTGCGAAGTGCCGGAGCCGCCGCAGCCTACGAGTGAGGCGGGCAGAATCGCTGCCGCCGCGAGGCAGCCAAGCGTGATTTTTGGCAAAGCTGAACCGCTCACGATGGGCGACGCTAGCACAGGAAGGCGGACGTTAGGAGGGCTTCATCAGCGCCAATCTGAGATTGGCGCGAAAGTAGTTTGCGGCTACCCCGCTGGCTGCCGTAACATTCGTTAACTGCGCAAGTCGCGCGGGTTCCTGCAGGGCTAACGGAGGGGGATTGATGGCACGAATTGCAGCCGATCGAACAATCGCTCCGGCGAGGGATTTCTTCGAGCAGGTCGGGGACATGATGATCCTGACCGGTAAGACGATCATCTCCGCGGTTCGGCCTCCGTTCCCGTATGGCGGCGAGTTTATTCTTCAGTTCCTATTCGCGCTGCGGCTCTGTTGGTTTCCGCTGCTGATTTCGACGGTTGCTTTTGGTTACGGTGCCCCTGGCCTGCAGGCGGCCAACTTCCTTGTTCTTTTCGGCGCGCTAGATCGGCTTGGTGGCTTTTTCGTCCTGGCCTCGATCCGCGAGTTTGCGCCGCTCGTGACGGCGATCGTGCTGGCCGGCGTTGCCGGTACGGCGATCACCGCGGATCTTGGCGCGCGCAAGATCCGTGAAGAGCTCGACGCTCTTCAGGTACTCGGCGTCGACCCGGTCAAGAACCTTGTGGTTCCACGGTTTTTGGCGCTGATGCTCGTTACCGGACTGTTCGACATCTACGCGCTGCTCTTCGGCATCTTCGGCGGGATCATCGCGACGCTGGTGTACCACGCTCCGCTCGGTCCGTTCTGGGCGACCTTCTTCACTAACGCGTCGGTGACCGATCTTTGGGGCTCGATCCTCAAATGCACCTGTTACGGGGCGATCATCGCGATCGTCTGCTGCTACAAGGGGATGACTGCGTCCGGCGGTGCCGCTGGCGTTGGTCGCGCCGTCAACCAGGCGGTCGTGATCTCATTTCTCGGGATCTTCGCCTTCAATTACGTCTTTACTCAGACGCTGCTCGCTACTCACCCCGAGATCAACGTGATTCGTTAGGGGGATGAGCGAGCGATGAATCCAAATAGCTGGCTAGCGGTTCCGCGCGATCTACTGATCTCGTTCGGCGAGATCACGAAGTTCTGCAGCACGATCGTGGTCGAGGTCGTCGGCCTCAAGGTGATGAAGTTCTTCGGCGAGGCGCTGCGCCAGTCTGGGATTCTGATTGTCTCCTCGGCGCTGGTGATCTGGGGGCTCGTCTTCATCATCGGCCTGCAGTGCGGAATCGAGGGCGCCTACTTCAACCGTTCTGTCGGTTCGCCGGCCTATGCAGGTGTCTTCGCGGCCTGGTGCGACCTGCGCGAGCTGGTCCCATACGCCTTCGGCTACATGATGGCGGCCAAGGTCGGTACCGGAATCGTCGCCGAGATCGGCTCGATGCGAATCACCGAAGAGATCGACGCGCTCGAAGTGATGGGGATCGACTCGATGACCTTCCTCTGCGCGACGCGCCTGCTGGCCGCATGGATGGTGCTGCCATTCCTCTACATCTCGGCTGTTGGAGCTGGTTTTGCCGCCAGTTATCTAGCTGTCGTGATCCAAATCGGGGAGGTTTCGCAGGGCGGCTACTCGCTGATCTTCTGGCAGTTCCAAAACCCTCCCGACCTCTTATTCAGCGCCATCAAGGCGATGACAATGGCAACCGTGATTGTGCTCGTTGGCTGTTACTACGGCTACACGGCGAGCGGCGGTCCCGTTGGGGTGGGAACAGCAACCGCCAAGTCAATGGTTCTAAACATCGTGCTTGTGCATCTGATCGGGATGCTCGGCACGCAGCTCTTCTGGGGCGCAAACCCGCGAGCACCAATCGGAGGTTAGGCGATGTCGGAAATTGAGAATGATGATCAAGGGCAGGCGCTAGAGCCGGCTGATCGGGTAAAGGTCGTGAAGGAGGCCGTGCCTGGCGGCGAAGAGGAGTACCGCTGGCACACCGGTTTGAACCGGCCCACGGGCGTGCCGGACGCGATTGAATTCATCGATGTGCACAAGGCCTTCGGTCGTAACAAGATTCTCAAGGGGCTAAACCTTGGGCTGCCGGAGGGCAAGATCTCGATGATCCTCGGGCCGTCAGGCACAGGTAAGTCGGTCTGCATCAAGCACATGGTTGGCTTGCTCTACCCAGACGACGGCGACGTGCTCGTCCACGGCGAATCGGTTCCCAACTTGCGCGATGAAGAGCTATTTGAGATGCGCAAGAAGTTTGGGGTGCTGTTTCAGGACGGCGCGCTCTTCGGATCGATGAACCTGCTCGACAACGTTGCGTTCCCGCTGCGCCAGCACACCGACAAGAGCGAGGACGAGATCATGGGGATCGTCAATGCTCGCCTAGCTGAAGTCGGTCTCACCGAGGCCGGCGACAAGATGCCAAATGAGCTCTCCGGCGGCATGCGCAAACGGGCCGGCTTTGCTCGCGCCCTCGTTCTAGACCCAGACATCGTCCTTTTCGACGAGCCTGACTCTGGCCTCGACCCTGTCCGTACGGCGCTGCTCTGCGAGCTGATTCAGGAGATTCACAAGGAAAACGGCGGCGCCTACACGGTAATCACGCACGACATCATGAGTGCGCGGCGCGTCGCTGAGTACATCGCTGTGCTTTGGCGGGGGAGGATCGTCGAGGCTGGGCCGGCCGAGGAACTTTTCAACTCTGATAACGACTTCGTGCGGCAGTTCCTCTCCGGTGCCGCTCAAGGCCCGCTGGGGATGGAGTAGGCCTATCAACGGCTGGCCGACATGGATGACGGCAGGCGGACGGGCATGAAGCCGGCTCGCATAGTGACGCTGCTCATAGCGGCGGTAGCTGTCGTGCTCGTAGTCGTGGTCGTTTTCGGCGGTAGCTCAAACCCGACTTACGTCCTGACGTTCGAGACTGCAGGCCAGCTCGTCAACGACAACGATGTTCAGGTCGGGGGGCGGCGAGTCGGCAAGGTCACCGACATTCGGCTCACGGCCAACAATCAGGCCAACGTGACGATCGAGGTTGAGGCGCCGTACTCGCCGCTCCACGAGGGCACGACGGCGATCATGAGGGCGACCTCGCTGTCTGGCGTAGCGAACCGCTACATCGCGCTCACGCCGGGGCCGCAGAACGCTCCGCTGATTGCCGACGGCGAGACGATTCCAGTCGATAAGACAACGACGATCGTTGATCTCGATCAGCTCTTCAACACGCTTAACCCGCCGACCACGAAGGGGCTCGCTCAAGTCATTCAAGGTTTTGGTACTTGGTACCGCAACCGCGGTGTTGACGCGCGCAGGGGTCTGCCTTATCTCTCACCTTCCCTGAATGCCACGATCGGCTTGATCGAAAAGCTCAACAGCAATCAGCAGACGCTCACGCAGTTTGTCCAGAACACATCATCTGTCGTTGGCGTCCTTGCGGCGAAAGGCCCGACGCTGACCGAGCTAGTGAGCAATGCCAACACAAGTCTCGGCGCGATCGGCGATGAGAACGCGTCGCTGGCCGAGGCGCTCCAATACCTGCCGCAGACGCTGCGCAGGGGCAGCACGACGTTCGTCAATCTGCGCACGACTCTTGGAGCAGTTGACCAACTTGTTGCCGCTTCAAAACCTGCGACCAAGAACCTTGCTCCGTTCCTCGCCGATCTTTACCCGTTGCTCACCCAGGCCAAGCCGACGATTACAGACCTTGCTCTGACGGTCAGCAAGCCCGGGGCGAACAACGATTTCACCTCGCTGATGCAGAACGCCCCAGCGCTGAATAGCGGCGCCCAGAGCGCTTTCCCCGCGTCGATCGCAGCGATCAACGATTCGCTCCCGACGCTCTCGTTCGCGCGGCCGTACACGCCTGAGCTGGTCGGCTTCTTCAGGGACTTTGGCGAGAGCACGGCTAACTACGACGCCAACGGACATTATGCGCGAGCGTCACCGGCATTTGGTGCGTTTAACTACAACGGCTCCTCGCTCGATTATCTCGGCGTTAATCGCGACGTTTGGGAGCAGAACGGCCCGACGATCGTGCCTCGGTGTCCTGGCGCGGCCACGCAGGCGCCGCCGGACGGTAGCGCCCCATGGCAGGCTAACTACGTCTATCCGGCCGGTTCGACGCCAGTTCCGCTCAACTGCAACCCGGCAATTGTGCCGCCAGGGAGCTGGTAGCGGTGAAGCGCTTAATCGCCATCGCCGTTGCCTGCTGTGCAGGGCTGGTTTTGATCGTGGTCGCCACCGGTTCGGGCAACGACGGCGCCTACCGCGTCCGCGCGATCTTCAATAACGCTGCGTTCGTCATTCCAGGTATGGACGTGAAGATCGCCGGCGTGCGGGTCGGTTCGATCGAATCGCTAGACCTGACAGACGACCACAAAGCTGCGGTGGTTCTCAACATCGAAAACCCCAATTACCACGACTTCCGTCAGAACGCGTTCTGCCGTATCCGCCCGCAGTCGCTTATCGGCGAGCGCTACGTCGACTGTTCGCCGGAGAATCCCCTGCCGGCGGGGATGGCGGAGCCGCCGCTGCTAACGCCGATCACCTCCGGTACCGGGCAAGGCCAGTACCTGTTGCCGTCCAATCGCACCGCGACTTCGGTCGATCTGGATCTGATCAACAACATCATGCGGCTCCCGTTCCGCCAGCGGTTCACAATCATTCTCAACGAGTTTGGAACGGCACTTGCCGGCAATGGCCAAGAGCTCAACGCGGCTTTGAAGGTGACCGATCCGGCGCTGCAGCAATTCAATGACGTTCTCGGAATTCTTGCCCGTCAGAACAAGCAGCTTGCCGCCCTCGCGGTTAACGGCGACACAGTGCTCGCTCCGCTCGCACGTGAACGCGCCCACGTCGCAGGCTTCATCAACTCCGCCGGTTATACGGCACAGGCCAGTGCCGAAGAGAGCGCGTCAATGACGCAGAACCTGCAGAAGCTGCCGGGCTTCCTGACGCAGCTGACCCCAACAATGAACCAGCTCGCGAACTTCTCGCGCCAAGCGACGCCGGTGTTCACCGATCTCAACCGAGCTGCCGACTCGATCAACACGTTCACGCTTGGGGCGCCAGCCTTCAATACTGCCGCGATTCCTGCGTTCGTCTCGCTCGGAGCGGCCAGCGACATCACCGGCCCGGCGCTAGTCAGCTCGCTGCCGCTGGTTCAGAAGCTTGGACCACTCGGCGCCAATGCGAAGCCTGCCGTCACCAGCCTTGCTGGCCTGCTGAGCTCGCTGAGTAGCACCGGCGGCATCGGAAACCTGATGACGTTGATCTACAACACGGCGGGCTCGATTAATGGCTATGACGAGTACGGCCACTACGTCCGCGCGCGCCTAACCACGACAACTTGCCAGTCGTTCTACACGACAAACGATCTCAACTGCAACGCCAAGTTCAACGTTGGAGTAGGGGTTGGCAGCTCGAGCGCGTCGGCGCTTACCGCAGCGCCGCGCGCGACTCCGGCAGCGCCAGCTACCTCCACAGCACCAGCCCCGTCCGCTCCGCGGACTGGCAGCCCCTCGACCGGCGCTGCAGGTCCTCGTAAACCGACCACCAAGCCAGCCGATCCGCAGTCTGCCCGTGCCCTCCTCGACTACCTCTTAGGCAAATGAGTCCGGGCCGCAAGAAATCCTCAATCGCTGCAAACCCGGTGCTGATCGGTGCAGTTACGACGCTGGTCCTAGTCGTGCTCGTCTTCCTCGCCTACAACGCCAATAACGGCCTGCCGTTCGTGCCGTCGTACGACATTAAGGTCGAGGTTCCGAACGCCGCGGGCCTCGTCAAAGGCAACGAGGTGCGCGTTGGTGGAACGCGGGTTGGCGTGATCACCGCTATTGCGCCATCGACGCAGCCAAATGGTTCGGTGATCGCCGTTCTGACGCTGAAGCTCAACAGTGTTGTTGATCCGGTGCCTGCCGACACCAGCGTGATGATCCGCCCACGCTCGGCGCTGGGCCTCAAATACGTGCAGCTCACGCGAGGGACCTCCACTCAAGGGCTACCCAACGGCGGCACGCTTCCGATCTCACACGCGCACCCGATGCCGGTGGAGATCGATCAGTTCTTCGACATGTTTAACCAGCCCACGAGGGTCGCTTCGCAGGCCAACCTCGCCTGGTTTGGTAACGCTGTCTCGGGTCGCGGGGCGGACCTCAATCTCGCTATCCAAGACCTGCGGCCGTTCGCTGTAGCGATCATGCCGCTGATGAAGAACCTCTCAAGCGATCGCACCGACCTTGCCGGGTTCATCCAAGGGCTCTCGCAGAACGCGACCGTGCTGGCACCGGTCGCGGAGACGCAAGGGCAGCTCTTCGTCAACCTCGACACAACCTTCCAGGCGCTGGCATCGGTCGCGCGGCCTTACATCCAGCAGTCGATCTCAGAGGGCCCGGCGACGCTCGAGAACGCGACGATCAATCTTCCGAAGCTGCGGCCGTTCCTAGCCAACAGCGCGACACTCTTCCACGCCCTCCAGCCGGGGATCGCTTCGCTCACCGGCGCGGCGCCCGACCTCGCCAGCATCGTCACGGTCGGGACCCCGGTGCTGAAGCGCTCGCCAGCCTTCAACGCGGCGCTGGCAAAGACCAGCATCGCCGTTGCCGCCTTCGCGACCAATCCAAGCAGCACTCTGGGCGTCGTCGACTTGACCGAGACGTTCAGCATCTTGAAGCCAACGCTTGCCTACTTGGCCCCCGCGCAGACAACTTGTAACTACCTCACGCTGCTGCTTCGCAACGCCGGGCAGATTGGCAGCGAGGGCGGCAGCACCGGGACCGCGCAGCGCGTCATGGTCATGGCCACGCCAGGTGGTCTTTTCGACCCAGCCAACCCAACTACGTCGGAACCACAGTCGCCCAACAACGAGGGCGGGCCTGCCAGCGCGCCAGCGAATGGTGGCCCTCCCGGCTCTGACCCGGCCAGCTACCTGCACAGCAACCCGTACCCGTTTACGGCGGCGCCAGGGCAGCCAAAGAACGACTGCGAAGCGGGCCGTGAGAATTACATTGCGGGTCAGAAGCAGATCGGCAACACGGCGACCAACCCAGGTAACGCCGGTGCCTTCCCTGCGACTGGATCGACCGCGAGGAGTGGCAGGTAATGGCCTTCTTGCGACGCACCAATAAGGACGAGCGGCCGACCGTGCTGCGCAAGGATCGAACAGGCGCCAATCCGATCACCGTCGGGCTAATCGCGCTCGTCGTGATCGGCTTGATCTGCTACTTCGGCTTTACCAAAAGCAACCCGTTCAGCCAGCCGTTCCAGCTTAAGGCTGTCTTCACCTCCGCAAACTCGATCCGCCTTAGCTCACCGGTCAGGATCGCAGGTGTCAACGTCGGCAAGGTCGTAGCCGTTGAGGGGCAGCCAGGAACCAACAATGCGGTCGTAACGATGGAGATGCAGGACCAAGGGCTGCCGATTCACAAGGATGCTGAACTGAAGATTCGCCCGCGCATCTTCCTCGAGGGCAACTTCTTTGTCGATCTCAAGCCGGGGACGCCGCAGGCTCCGACAGTCGCCGATGGCGACACAATCCCGGTCGGTCAGACTGCGACGCCGGTCCAACTCGACCAGGTGCTCACCTCGCTGCAGCAGGACACGCGCAAGAACCTTCAGGTGCTGCTGATTGAGCTTGGCGCCGGGCTCAGCGCGAAGCCGACGCCTGCCGAGAACGCGCAGCAGCCGCCGATGACCCAAGGCAAGTCTGCCGCCGAAGCGCTGAACAACGCACTTATCTACTCGGAGCCTGCGCTGAAGAACAGTGCGCTGGTCAATCAGGCACTTCAAGGGGTCACTCCGGACGATCTGCCGAAGCTGATTCACGGGCTTGCCGCAACCTCGACAAAGCTGATCGGGAGCGAGAGTCAGCTAGGTGACCTAGTCGTCAACTTCAACACGACGATGGGCGCCATCGCTTCGCAGCAGAACGCCGTCCGCGAATCAGTTCATCTGCTCGGACCAACGGTCAAGAACGCCTATTACAGCCTCGGTTCGCTCAACAAAGCGCTACCTAGCCTCGCTCAGTTCTCAGTTGACTTCGTCCCCGGCGTGGAACAGACGCAGCCCACGATCGATGCCGTCACGCCGTGGGTTGCGCAGGCAACACCGCTCGTCTCACAATCCGAGCTTGGTGGCGTCGCTGCCAACTTGCAGCCGACAACCGAGAGCCTCGCGCAGCTAAGCGCGGCGACAATTCCGACGCTCACTCAAACGCTCAACTTCTCGCAGTGTGTAAGCAAGGTCCTGATCCCGACCGGCAACGTCGTCGTGCCAGACGGTGCGTTCTCGACCGGCAAGCCGAACTCGCAAGAGTTCTGGGACGCGCTTGTTGGTTTCAACGGCGAGTCGCAGGGATTTGACGGTAACGGGCAGATGGTTCACTTCTCCGCTGGCGGCGGCCCTAACCCGGTTCAGATCACCGGCGGCAACCTGAACGCCAAGCAGCCGCTCTACGGCAACAGCCTGGGCGCTCCGCAGGGCACCAAGCCGGCTTGGACGAGTGGCCAGACAATCCCACTGAAGCCGAACGAGCTGTGCAGCAAGCAGGCGCTGCCCGACATCGCTGGCACGCCGACGGGACCGGCGGACTGATCCGATGAAGACAGCGATCCTCAAACACACCCGCGATTTCATCGCACTTGGAGTAATCGGGCTGATTGCCGTGCTCGTCGGCGGCTACATCCTCTCCAACCAGCGCTTCTACCTGCCGGCATGGGTTCCGATCGTCGGAAGCGACTTCGTTGACTACAACGCGCAGTTTTCAACCGCGCAGGCGGTAACGCCAGGCCAAGGTCAGACAGTGATCGTCGCTGGCGTAACGATTGGCGAAATCGGAGGGGTGACGCTGCAGAACGGCACGGCGATCGTCCAGATGAAGATTCGCAAGAAGTACGCCCACATCTACAACGATGCGACCGCCCTATTGCGCCCCAAGACTGGGCTCAACGACATGGTGATTGAGCTCAATCCTGGCTCACCGAGCTCGGGCGAGATCCCGGCAGGGGGGACGCTGCCGGTAGCTAGAACGCTGCCCAACGTGAACCCGGATGAGATCCTCGCCGGACTCGACGCCGACACGCGCGCCTACCTGCAGCTGCTCATCAACGGTGGCGGTCAAGGACTCAAGGGCAACGCGACTGAGCTTTCGGCAACGCTCAAACGCTTCGATCCGGCGGCTGTCTACCTCGCGGAGATCGGAACTCAGCTGGGCAAGCGGCAGGACTACATCAAGCACGGCATTCATAACTTCCGTTTGCTCTCCGAAGCGCTCGGAGCGAGGGATACTCAGCTCGCCCGCTTCGTCCGCTCGTCGAACGACGTGTTTACGGTCTTCGCGGGCGAGCAGGCCAACTTGCGCAAGACATTGTCGCTGCTGCCGAGTGCCCTGAGCGCGACCAACCAAGCTGTGATCAGCAGCAATGCGTTGACAAGCCAGATGGGCCCCGCGCTATCCAAGCTCGAGCCGACTGCAGTTGGAACCGCAGAGTCGCTTAAGACATTGCAAGCGTTTGCGAAGGCAACTACGCCGGTGATCAAGGACCAGCTGCGGCCGTTCACTGCTGAGGCCGGCCCAACAGTCGCGGCGCTTAAGCCAGCTGCCGCCGACCTTGCGGCCACGGCGCCTCAGCTGGATAAGTCGTTCACGGTTCTCAACACAATCACCAATGACTTGGCCTACAACCCGCCCGGTCAGCAGGAGGGCTACCTCTACTGGCTTGCTTGGGGCAACCACCTCAGCGCGTCGATGCTGAGCGCGCAGGATGCTCACGGACCGCTTCGCCGCGGCACGCTGTTTGGCTCCTGTGACGCTTTGACTCTGTTCGAGGGCATTGGCCGCAGTAACCCCGAAGTCGGGACCTTGATCCAGCTCTTGAACGCGCCGAAGACGAGCGCGGTATGCGGGTCGGCTTCGTCTGCTTCGGCAGTCGCGCGCGGCAACGAGCTCGCTCGCCAAACGGTTCAAAGGCAACAGGCGGGGCGCACCGCCACAACGCCAACCAAGCAGGCCCCCGCGGCCACAGTCACGGCACCGCCGACGACGACAACGCAGACGGGGGCTGGACGATGAACAAACAGGCCCCAAGTCTCGCCCGGATCATGACAATGGTGCTCTTTGCACTCTCCTGCTTTGGTCTGCTCCTTTACCTCTGGGTCGCATTCGGCGGGCCTACGCCGCTCAAG
This sequence comes from uncultured Solirubrobacterales bacterium, assembly GCA_903821395.1. Lineage (GTDB taxonomy): Bacteria > Actinomycetota > Thermoleophilia > Solirubrobacterales > Solirubrobacteraceae > F1-60-MAGs163. The sequence continues at coordinate 11,508 of CAIJLJ010000047.1, forward strand.
CCCGATGGCTATCGCTTGACGGTTCCGTTCAAGGAGGCTGGGCAGCTTGCCCAAGAAGCTGACGTGCGGATTTCAGGGGTCCGTGTGGGCACGGTCAAGTCGATCACCACCGATCCAACCAGCGGTAGTTCGAACGTCGTGATCCAGATGCTGCCGCAGTATTCGCCGGTGGCGCAGAACTCGCGAGCGATGTTGCGCGCTAAATCTCTTCTTGGCGAGACCTACGTCGAGCTGACCCCTGGCAGTCCGAATGGGCCGTTCGTGCCTGATAACGGAACGCTCCCAAGGGGGAATATCAAACCGTCGGTGCAGCTCGATCAGATTTTCCGAGCGTTTGATCCCAAGACGCGGGCAGCGTTCGACACCTGGCAGCAGCAGCTGGCGATCGCAGGGGCCGGCTATGGGCGAGACCTCAACGATGCGTTTGCTCAGCTCGCGCCGCTGGAGGAGCAGGCGACGAGTCTTGCCAAGGTTCTGAACAAGGACCAGGCCTCGCTGAGCAGTCTTATCCACGACACCGGCGTCGTCTTCTCAGCCCTCAGCGCACGCGGCACGCAGCTCAGCAGTCTGGTCGTCAACTCGAACCGTGTCTTCTCCACCACGGCCGCCGCTAACCAGCAGTTGGCGGCGACCTTCGTTGCGCTGCCGACGTTCCAGCGCGAGTCGCGCTTGACGCTCGATCGGCTCGTTGTCTTCGCCAACACGACCAACCCGTTGGTGACTCAGCTCCAGCCGGTCGCCAAGCAGCTAGCACCTACTGCTGCTGCGCTCGCTGCAGTTGCGCCCGACCTGAATGACCTCTTCATCGGGCTTGGCCCGGCGATCACTGCGTCAGAGAAGGGACTGCCAGCTACCGACAGTTTCCTTGCGATCACGCCGCCGCTGCTGCAGGCCGTCGATCCGCTCGCGGCCAACCTCAACCCACTGTTCCAGTACGCATCGGCCTACCCGAACGAGATTACGGCCGCTCTCGGCAACGCCGCCGCCGCTACCAACGCCCAAGCCGACCTCAATGGCAAGGCGGTCAAGTACCTGCGCGTGACGAACCCGTTCAGCCCTCAGTCGTTGGCTTCATATCCGTCGCGCGTGAAATCAAGCCGCTCGAACCCGTATCCGCTACCGCGCTCGTTTGACCGTCTGGCCACGGCCAACATGCCCGTCTACCAAACGACGAACTGCACGAGTGGCATAACCGCCGGCCTATCCGCCAGCTCGCAGGCCACGCTCGGGCCGACGGCAAGCGCCCGGATTACCGGCTACGCATTCAACGACAACAGCGGCGGCGCTGGCGACCCAACCAACGTCGCAGCGCCTGCCTGCTCGCTCCAGGGGCCTGTCTTCGGCACTGGCTTCTACTTCCCGCAGGTTAACCCCGGCGTTGTGACGCCGAGCCTCATTCCCTAAGCGCTTGGCGCGGCATGGCGCGGGGATCGCTCCCCAGCGGTAATTTGGCGTGATGGTTTCTCGCCTGTTAGCAGCGGTAATGGGCTTCGCCGCGCGGCGGCCGGTGTCGGTGTCGCTCTCGGTCTTGGTGCTCGCCGTTGCGGGCGCGCTATTCGCACTTCGGCTCGAGCCAAGTGCCGAGACTGCAACGTTGGTGGGAACGTCAACACCGGGTTTCGCGGCAACCGACCTCTTCCATAAGCGCTTTGGCGATGACGCCGTTTACGTAGTTGTCCGCGAGTCGACGGTGCGAATCGCGCTTGGCTCAGATCTCGGGCGAGTTTTTGGGCTCGAAGGTTGTCTGGCCGGGAATATCGCCAAGGGTGCTGCGCCTCCTGGTGGGCCGAGCGGCCCGTGCGCGCGGCTCGCAGCGACCAAGCCGGCAAAGGTCGTCTTTGGCCCCGGAACCTTCATCAACGAGGCTGTCAACCAGATCGATGATCAGCTCCGCAGTTTCGCGCTCGAGCAGAAGCAGCAGACGGCGGCGGCGGCTCGTGCGGCATATAGCGACGCGCTGGCGAAAGGGCAGAGCAAGGAAGCCGCTGCCGCTGCTGGCGCTCAGGCGCGCCAGCAGGTTGCGGCGTCGTACTTTCAGCAGCTCGCGGGGTTGGCGCTTCGTTACGGGCTGACGAGGGTCCCGGCGCTCAACGACCCGCAGTTTCTGGCCCGCTTGATCTTTGACAGCACGCGCGCTGCAGGCACCCCGAAGGCGCGCTTCGCGACGATCTTCCCTAGCTCTCAAGGGGCGCTGATCCAGGTTCGCTTGTACAGCAACCTCAGCGAGAAGCAACGCAAGGCCGCGATCGCAAACATCCGGGCCGCGACGCAGATGCCACAGTGGGCGCTGTCCGACGGTACATATCAAGTGACCGGTGCGCCGGTCTTGATCGGCGAGCTGAGCGATTCGATCTCCCGGTCGATCTTGATTCTGCTGATCGCTGCGGTTCTTGTGATGGCGCTGACGTTGGGCGTTGTATTCCGCTCGCGACTGCGTCTGTTGCCGTTAGTCGTTGCGCTCGCGTCGGTGGCGCTGACTTTCGGCGTGATGGCGATTAGCGGGATCGGTTTGACGATGGCCTCGATCGCGATCGTGCCGATCCTCATTGGCTTGGCCGTCGACTACGCAATTCAGCTGCAGTCCCGGTTCGATGAGCAGGGCCCGCCGCTTGCTTCAGCGGTCGGCGCGATCGCTTCGCGCGGCGCGCCGACGATTGTCGCCGCTGCTGCTGCCACGGCAGCAGGCTTCCTTGTACTGGTGCTCTCGCCAGTACCGATGATTCGCGACTTTGGCTTGCTGTTGGTGATCGGCATCTCGCTCGCGCTGGTCTGCGCGCTGACGCTCGGTGTCGCTGCCGGTGCGTTGCTCGAGCGACGATCCACTGAAAAGCCGTCGGCCGCCGCGACCCTTGGCGCTGCGTGGAATGATGCCGGAGCGATGATCGCGGCCACCGCTCCTTGGCGGGTGGTGGCAAGACGCCTGAGCGCTTGGTCGGCGGCCGTACTGCGGATCTCAACCTCACGGCCAGGACGAGTTCTCGCTGTAGCTGCAGTGTTGGCGGTAACTGGCTGGGCGCTCGATACGCAGACTGCGGTGGAATCGGACGTGCAGAAGCTTGTCCCGTCATCGCTGCCCGCCCTGCGGGACCTCCAGCAGCTGCAGAAGGTGAGTGGAGTTGGGGGAGAGGTCAACGTGCTAGTCGAAGCTGAGAACGTTGCGTCGCCGACCGTCGTGGCCTGGATGACCGAGTATCAGGCCCGAGTTCTGAAGCGGCTCAATTACAACCCCCAGCGCGGCTGCCGTGGATCCGACCTTTGCCCAGCGTTCTCACTTCCTGACCTCTTCACAACAAAGGCGTCTGTGGCGTCCCAGCAGCGCGTCAACGCGCTGCTGGGAGCCGTCCCGACCTATTTGACGCAGAACGTCATCGCCCCAGACCGGAAGACCGCAACGCTGGCCTTCGGACTGCGGCTGATGGCGCTCAATCGCCAGTTTGACGTCCTTCGAATAATGCAAAGCGAGCTCAACCCACCGCCTGGCGTGCGCGCGCGGCTGGCCGGCTTGCCGGTGCTGACCGCAGCGGCAAACGACCGCCTTGCATCGCCGCTGCGACGGGCTCTGTCGCTGCTGGCAAGTCTGTTTGCTGTCGGGATTGTTTTGCTGCTTGCCTTGCGCAGCTGGCGACGCGCTGTCGTCCCGCTGGTGCCGATCGCGCTAGCTACAGGCTGGTCGGCGCTGATTCTGTTTGCGACGCGAATACCGCTTAACCCGCTCTCGGTCGTGCTTGGGACGCTCGTCGTGGCGATCGCGACCGAATTCAGCGTGCTGCTCAGCGAGCGCTACCGGCGCGAACGCGGTGACGGGCTGGGGCCGGCCGACGCACTTCGCGCCACCTATGCGTCGACAGGCGCCGCCGTAGTCGCGTCGGGGACAACCGCGATCGCTGGTTTTGCCGTTCTCGTGCTCTCCGACATCCGAATGCTGCGCGACTTTGGTCTCGTGACCGTTATCGATCTTGGCGTTGCACTCATCGGTGTGCTGGTTGTTTTGCCCGCCGTCCTAATGTTGGCCGAGCCGGGCGAGCTGCGCCGCCGCGTAGGATCGCTCAGCCGTCGCCTGCCGACCAGCGGCAGCTCAAGGTGAGCTACCAGCGGCCGATCGAACCAGGTAAGCCAACGGGCGCCAAAACTCGCCTGCCGGGAATACTGCTTGTGGCCGCGCTCGTTCTACTGCTCGCCTACGTCACTTACAACACCGTGACCGGCCAGCACGGCTCGTCAACAGGGCCCGCAGTCGGCACGCCGATGATTCAATTCGCGGCGCCGCTGGTGGCGTCGGGTCTGGAAGGCGATGTCAACGTTACGCAGCTCTCTCGAGCAACTGCGACAGCGAAGGCAGCGTGCAGCGTGGTCGGTCCAGGGGTTTTGAACTCGTGCAGGTTGGTGCGAGGCCATCCCGCGGCGCTGGTGTTCATAGATGACAGCGATGGGGGTTGCGCTGACACGCTCGATCGGGTTATCGCGGCGGCAGCTACATATCCCAGAATCCGCGTTGCCGGAATCGTGATCGCCGGAGATCGCTCCGCGGCGAGGGCGCTCGCCGCTAGGCACCTCTGGAAGGTTGCGTTGGCTAACGACCGCGATGGGGCACTCGCAAACCT
>CAIJLJ010000048.1 GCA_903821395.1 uncultured Solirubrobacterales bacterium
CGGTCAAGGCGCGTGAGTATCTCGACGCTCAAGGAGCAGACGTTGAGGTTGCTGGCCTTCGCGTTGGAGTAAAAGGCGGTGGCTGCTCAGGCTTCCAGTACCAACTCGCGTTCGACGAGCAGCGCGAGAGCGACATCGTCTTTGAGGATCACGGCTTGAAGCTGCTAGTTGATCCGCAGCATCTCGCCTACGTTGACGGATCCGAGATCGACTTCGTCGAATCGCTTCAGGGAGCTGGCTTCCAAGTCAACAACCCCAACGTCGTCGCTGCCTGCGGCTGCGGCTCTTCGTTCCAAGTTAAGGACGAAGAAGAAGAAGCAGTCAGCGCGCTTTAATCGTCGGCCCGATCGATCGTCCACCAGATCACGCGGCAGGCGGCCGAGCGGTGCGGCTTCCAGCGCTCAGCCAACTCTTCGAGCGCTGCGCGCTTGGGCGTCTCGCTAAGCCCGTACGCCTGCTCTACCCCTTTGCAGATCGCTAGATCGCCCCAAGGCAGAACATCTGGCCTTCCGAGCTGAAACATCAGGAACATGTGGGCCGACCATTCGCCGATCCCCCGGACGGTCGTTAGCTCAGCAACCACCTCTTCATCGGGTAGCGCGCTGATGTGGTCGAGGTCAAGCGCGCCGGACTCAACCTGCTCAGCCAGTGACCGAAGGTATGAGACCTTCGCGTTCGAGAGCCCGACCGCGGCGCGAAGCTCTTCCGGGTCGTCAGCGAGGATCTCGGCCGGTGTGGGCGGGCGGCCATCGAAGCGCTCGAGTAGCCGACCCCAGAGGATCGCCACGACGTGGTTTGAGAGCTGCTGCCCAACGATCGTCCGCACAAGCGCGGCGTAATGATCGCGCTCGCGGTCGTTCTCCTCGACCAGTAAAACGTCATAGCGCTGCAGTAGATCAGCCATTACAGGATCGCTCACAGCAAGGTGGGCGCGCACCGCGTCGTCGTCGTGTGCGTCGCTCAAGCTGAAAGTGCGTCGGCTGAGATCGGCTCGCCGTCGAGTGCGATCAGCGCCCGTTCAACCGAGGTCCGCATGCAGGTGAAGCTCGGCGTGTCGCGTTCGGTGTAGGCCGAGGCCTCTGTCGCGCGAAGTTTGTGGACGAGGTCCATGAAAAGGCCAGCGTCATCGGTATCAAACGCGACCACGAACTCTTGGTCGTCAAGGCCGAAGGAGTAGGCCGTGTGATTATCAACGCCCTTGGTCTCCTTGCCGATCTGGATGTGCTCTTGCATAACCCGCCAGCGCTCGTCGGCCGGCAGCATGTACCAATCGCGCCGCTTCACAAACGGGTAGACGAAGACGTACTTGCCCTTGAACGGGCGCGCGACGAAACGGACGTCATCGGAATACTCCGAGCCCTTTCGCATCCCGAGGAATGCGTAGGGGGTTGTGCACCATTTCATCAAGCCGCTCTGGCCAAGTACGACGCCGAACTCGTGAATGCGGTCGAGGTTCTCGCATTCGACCGAGATCATCAGGTCGCAGTCGCCACGGATGCCGACTAGTGAGAAGGCTTGCAGCAGGTGGTCGGAGCCGAAGTCCTCGCAGGCCGCGAGGAACTCTTCCTTGTCGGCGAGTCGCTGCATCGGATCGAGGCGCTTCCATGCCGGATCGACGCTGAGGAATGTGTATTTGACGAAGTGGCGCATTGGTGCAGGTAACTCCTCCTGGAAGGTTAGGGACAATCAAATCTTCGGGGACCGACCGTCCAATGGTCACAATAGAGCTGATGCGCATTCAAATCCGGCCAGTGGCTCGCCCTGCGGTACTTGCTGTGCTCACGGCGATCTGCTTTGTGACGGCGCTGGTCGGCCCCGGTTCCGCCGATGCGTCGCTCGGTGTGTCTGGCTCTCCAAGCGTCTTGATCGTGTTCCTCGCAGGCCCGGTTCAACAGCTTTCAAATCCTGCGGCGGTGGGATCGCCGCGGTCGCACCAGTCACAAGTGACGCTTTCGCAGCGGCTCGCGGCGCTGCCACAACTCTCAATTGGCCTTAGCAGCCCGGTGCAAGGTCGCTACTTCGCCGAACAGGCTTTGCTCGACATCACCCAGGGAACCCGCATCTCGCTCTCCAGCTACAGCCCCGAGATTCCGCCGCCGTTGCTTCTGGTGCCGGATCAGCGTGGGGCTTTTTTTCGCGGTTGGATGGCGATCAACCAGCGTGCCGCTGCAGCGCCGGCCGAGATAAAGCCTGGCCTGATGGCCCAAGCGGTTCCGGGCGGCGCAGCCTACGTTGGGGTTGGCCGCTACCCGCAGCAGGACGCGATTGTTGCGGCCGATCGCGCCGGCCGCGTTGGCAATCTCTCGCTCGGTTCCCCAGCGACTCTTGCGAGCCGGATTCAGCTGCAGATGGGCTTGAGCCGCCTGGTCGTTGCGACGCTGCCGCCGGGAATTATCGGCGACCACGCGCTTTCGACCTTGTTGGCGACGCGGGAGGCCAACCAGCTTGTGATCGTGATGCGCTCGCCGCCGTCAACGAGTGGCGCTCAGCTGCTTCCAGTCGGGGTCGCTGGGCTGGCCGCTCCGGGCACTCTCACATCATCAACGACGCACCTCGACGGCGTGATCGCTGGAATCGATCTGTTGCCGACAGTTTTGGACTGGCTCAAGGTGCCTGTCCCGCCGTCCGTTAACGGACAGCCGATCAAGGTTGTGGCTGGCCGCGATGCGCAGGGTTTGATTGACCTCAAAGGCCGGCTGCAGGTCGTTGGCCAGAGGCGCTTCCTGGCGCTCTGGTCACTGCTCGGCTCGTGGCTGATCTTGAGCTTGATTGCAATGCTCGTCAGCGATCGCAACGGGCTCCGCTGGTCAATGCGCGTCGGCGCTCTCTCGTTCTTCTGGTTGCCGTCGATGCTGCTCGTCACCGCGGCGATTAATCCATCGACGCTCGCCGAGGTGGTGATCATCGTTATCGGATCGCTGGCGTTGGCAGCCGCCAGCGACAGATTCGTCGCCTGGCCGCGAGCGCCGGCAGTGCCTGCGCTGGTAGCGGCTGCGGCCTACATCACCGATCTCGCATTCGGCTCGCCACTAATCATCCAATCCCTGATTGGATCGAACCCACTCTTCGGTTCACGCTTTTACGGAATTGGGAACGAGCTCGAAGCGGCGCTACCAGCGCTCCTGTTGGTTGGTTTAGCCGCGCTCTGGTATGGCCGAGGGCGCTCGCGGCAGGCCGCGATTTTGCTGGCTTGCTGTGGACTCGTACTCGGTGTTGCGCTTGGCGCAGGACGGCTTGGAGCCGATGTGGGCGGCGTAATGACGGTCGCGGCCGGCTTCGGCGTCGCCGTCTTGCTGATGCTTCCGGGGCGCCTTTCGGTCAGAACCGTGACGCTCGTCGTGCTAGCGCCGCTGGCGGCGCTCTTGCTGCTGGCGGCAGTCGACCTGCTCAGCGGCGGCGACTCGCATTTCACGCGGACCGTCCTTCGCGCGGATGGTTCCGGTGCTTGGTGGGAGATCTTCGTGCGCCGCTTTGAGCTTGCAGGTCGGGGTCTGATCCGTGGGTTGATGCCGGTGGCCGCGCTGATCGCCGCGCTTACGGTTGCACTCGGGATCAAGCGCCGTGACCGCGTGCTCGCCCCGGTCAATAACGACGCCGGTTGGCGAGCAGCACTCGCAGGTGCCGCGGCGGTTGGTGTCTTCGGAGCGCTTTTCAACGATTCTGGGCCGATGCTGCTGTTGATCGCGGTGTTCATCGCGGCTTGCGCCGCGGTTTACCTGCGTGGCAGTCCGCACCTTGCTGACGGTCAGGCGCGCTAGGATCGCCATCCGATGCGGATTGCAATTGTCTCGCCGTACTCGTGGAGCTATCCCGGTGGCGTAGCGCGCCATATTGAGGCCCTAGCCGGCGCTCACCGCGAAGCCGGCCATGAGGTGCGGATCATCACTCCGGTCGATCCGTTCGACCAGCACAGCTCGCGGATCCATGGAGGCACTGCACCACAGCAGCGCCAGCTCGATGGCCACATTGTTGACTTAGGCCGGACGATTGGAATTCCGGCGAATGGGGCGGTCTCTAATCTTTCGCTCTCCCCAAGCGCAGTCCATCGGCTCGGGCAAACCCTTGCCGAGGGCGATTTTGATGTCGTTCACATTCACGAGCCGGTCGTCCCGCTGGTCAGTTGGATGGCCCTCAACTGCGAGTCGACAGCGCTGGTCGCGACTTTCCACACCTACTCAACTAATCGCCTAACTCAAGGGATCGCCAATCTCTTTGGCGCCCGCAGAAGGATGCGGCGGCTGCACTCACGGATCGCAGTATCAGAAGCGGCCTCGTGGACAGCGCGGCGATTCTATGGCGGTCGCTACAGCGTCATTGCCAACGGTGTTGATGTGCCGGCCGCTGGCCCGCCGGTCAAGCCGGTCGGTACTGCCGGGAAGCTCAAGCTGGTTTTCGTCGGACAAGCAGTCGACCGCAAAGGTTTGCCCGTTCTTCTTGCAGCGTTTGAGGGGCTGCGCGATCACGTCGACGCTGAGCTGACGATCGTTGGGGCTGGCGATGACGATGTCGAGCCGCTGCTGATCGATCCGACCGGCGTGACCGTCGCAGGGCTAGTAGACGACGCTGAGAAGCAGCGACTGATCGCTGAGGCGGATGTGCTTTGCGCGCCCTCTCTCGGCGGCGAGAGCTTCGGAATGGTTCTTACCGAGGCCTTCGCCGCAGGAACTCCAGTAGTTGCGAGTGACATCGCTGGTTACCGCGATGTTGTCAGCGACGGCGTCAACGGCGTCCTAGTTCCGCATGGTGACCCCGTTGCGCTCGCTGAGGCGCTGCGCGACCTCGCACTTGACCCCGCGCGCCGGCGCTCGCTCGCTGAAGCCGCTGGCGCCAGCGCCGATCAATACTCCTGGCCACTGATCAGCGCGATGACAGTCGCCGTCTACGAGCAGGCGGTTGCAGCTCACGACGCTCAGCTTAAGCGTGATCGCGAAAGTAGGAGAGTCAAGGGGCTCGATGCTGATGGCTTGCCGACGGTTGCGGCGATGCATCTGGCGACGATCGAGCCTGAGCCTGAGGGTGGCTGGCGACGCGCTCGTATACGCAGTCTCGCTAGGCGAGCCGCGCTGCTGGTAGCTGCCGGCCTGGCGATCGGCCTTGCGGTCGTGGCGTTAGAGAAGATCGGCGTCGATCGCGTCATCAGCAGCTTGTTGCAGTCGAGCCCAGCTTGGGTCGTGACTGCTGTCGCCGTGATGTGCCTTTCTATGCTGCTGCGCTCGGTCTCATGGCATGCGATTCTGCACGCCGCGCTTCCCGAGCGACCGTTGACGCAGTTCGACACTTTGCGCGCAACAGCAATCGGTGTCTTGATGTCATCGACGCTTCCGGCGCGGCTTGGAGAACCTGCCCGAGCGATCGTGATTTCGCGCCGCGCTGGCCGCCCGCGGGAGACGATGCCGACGGTCGTCGGAACGCTTGTATCGCAGACCGTGCTGAATGTTTTGGCGCTGCTGATCTTGGCGGCTATCGCGATCTCGAGTGTGCCGATCTTTGACCAGCGTCATGGCGCGCTAGTCGTCGTCGTCCTTGTTCCGGTCGTTTTGCTCGCGATCGTTCTAATCGTTCCGGCTGTCCTTGCCGCGAGCGGTAGTGAGCGCTTTAGTCGCACGCGTGCAGTGGTGCGCCCGATACTCAGGGGCGCGCGCCAAGTGCGCAGTGGTTTGCTCGTATTCCTGAGGCCTCGCGACGGGTCTATTGCGCTCCTCGCACAGCTCAGCGCTTGGGCGCTCCAAGCGCTTGCCTGTTACCTCTTGCTGCTGGCGATCGGCCTAGACGGTCGCGCCGGTATTGGAGCGGCCGCGGCCGTCTTGCTTGCCGTCAACGTGACGGCGCTCGTGCCGGCGACGCCGGCAAATGTCGGGGTGTTTCAAGCGGCCTGCGTTGCGGTCCTAACTGGCGCCTACGGCGTCAGCGCCGCCGACGCGCTCGGTTACGGAATTGTGCTCCAAGCGGTCGAGGTTGCAACAGCCGTGTTAATGGGTGTGCCGGCGCTGCTTGGCGAAGGACTCAGCTGGCGTGACGTCCGCCTGCGCGCTCTGCACTCAACCCCCGTTCGTTTGGCGCCGATACCGGGTGCCGGTTCTGAGCGTAGTTCGACTACTCCGTAGGAAGTCGCCTCTTGGCGGCGAATCGAACCTGATGGCAGATGCTTGGGTCTACATCTTGCGCTGCGGCGACGGCAGTCTCTACACCGGGTGGACTAACGACCTTGCCAAGCGGATCGAAGCACATAGCGCAGGGCTCGGCAGTCGCTACACGCGCAGTCGCCTCCCGGTTGAACTTGCTGCATCGTTCGCGATGGAAGACCGCAGCGCGGCTCAGCGCGAAGAGGTGAGGATCAAGCGCCTCTCTCGGGCTGACAAGCTGGCGTTGATCGGTTAGGTCGGTACCGGCGCTTCGTCTGCGTCTTCATCGAACTGTGCTGGATCCTCGTCGGGAATGTTCCCCAACAGCGTTGGATCACGGTCGCTGCCAGCGATTACGTCGTCGGCGCGCTGGCGATCGTTGGTTGGCAGCTTGCCTGACTTCATCCCGAAGTAGGTCGCGTCGGGGTGGTGGGCAACGATCGCCAGCGTTGACTGTTCGGGTTCCGGCGCAAATCCGTCGGTCAAAGTCATGCCGATCTGGCTGAGGTCGAGCAGTTGATCGAGCTTTTCATGCTCCGATTGGTCTGGCACAGCTGGGTAGCCCCACGAGTAGCGGCGCCCTTGTGCCTCGCCGATGCCGAGATCCTCGCGAACCTGGCCGTGGACAAGCTCGGCCAGCCCTTCTGCTGTCTGCACGCCGAGACCGTGGACAAATAGCTGCTCGGCGTACTCGCCGTCAGCCTCCAACTTCGCCATCAGCTCAGTCACTTCGGAGCCCGAGGTCACGGCTTGGAGAGCGACCACGTCGAGTTCGCCCGAATCTTTCGGGCGGTAGAAGTCGGCTACGCAGATGCGGTCGTGCCCGGGCTGGCGTGGGCAGACGAAACGAGTTAGGACTGTCTCGCGGTCTTCGGGATCAAGCACGACGATGTCGTTGCCCTCGGAGTAGCACGGGAAGTAGCCGAGTAGCGCTCGTGGACGCAGGTAATCCTGCTCGGCCCACATCCGCTCGAGTCGCGGCCTGAAGTCATTGTCGAGCAGCTCGGTCCAAGCATCGCCCTTGACGCCACGGCCTCCCCAATGGAGCTTGAAAAGGACGTGAGTGTCGAGGTGGTGGTAGAGCTCGTCCATGTCGATCGGCACTTCGCGCACTCCCCACCAAGGCGGCGTCGGTACAGGAACGTCGGTACTTGCGGCCGAACGGACGCTGTCGTCGTCGGTTGGCAGTGCCTCCGGCTCGGGGCCCTTCTCGCGCAGAGCCAGCGCGTCGGCGCGCAGCTCGGCGACGAGCACTTCGCGCTGCTCCGGGTCGACCAGAGCGTCCATCTTCGCGAGGCCCTCGAAGGCGTCTTTGCAGAAGAAGACGCCTGGCTCGTAAACCTCGTCCGACTCGCGGCCGTCGGGGTAGAGCGCGCGCAGGCCGAAATCCTTGTTGATCGCCGCGCCGCCAATCAGTACGGGGTAGTCGAGCCCTTGGCTCTGAAGCTCCTGAATACAGAGGGGCATCTGCTTCGAGGTCGATACCAGCAGCGCGCTGAGGCCAATCGCGGTCGCTTCATGCTCCTTGGCCGCCTCGAGGATCGCTTGGATCGGCACCTGCTTGCCGAGATCGATCACGGTGTAGCCGTTATTGGTGAGGATTGTGTTGACGAGCGATTTGCCGATGTCGTGCACGTCGCCAAAGACGGTTGCCAAGACCACCGTGCCCTTGGTGTAGCCCTCAATCCGATCAAGAAAGTTCTCAAGCCGAGCGACGGCGCGCTTCATTACCTCTGCCGACTGCAGCACGAAGGGGAGGATCAGTTCACCGGCGCCGAACTTGTCGCCGACCTCCTTCATCGCTGGCAGCAGAACTTCGTTGAGCGTCGGTACGGCGCCGATCTTCTCGACCGAAGCGTCGATCCAATCCTCAACGCCATCCTTGCGGCGGCGCAGGATGTGGAAGTGGAGCGCCTCCTCAGGCTCCATCCCTTCGGTCGGGTTAGCTTTCTCGGCCTCCTCGTCCTCGCCGCTGCGCGATTCGAAGTGGTTGATGAAGAGCTCCAGCGCGTCTTCGCGGCGGTTGAAGACGAGGTCATCAGCCAGTGCGCGCTCCTCGTCGGAGATCTCGCCATAAGGGGTTATGTGGTTGGGGTTGACCATCGCCAGGTCAAGGCCGGCGTCAACGCAGTGATGGAGGAAGACTGAGTTGAGGACGGCGCGCGCGCTGGGGGAGACGCCGAAGGAGACGTTTGAAACGCCGAGCGAGGTCTTCACGCCCGGGATCTCAGCCTTGATGCGGCGGATCCCTTCAATTGTTTCGACCGCGGAGGGGCGCCATTCTTCGTCACCTGTCGTCAGCGTGAAGGTCAGGGCGTCGAAGATCAGCATCTCGGGGCCCAGGCCATGTTCGTCGCAGCAGAGTTCTTTCAGCCGCAGGGCGATCTCAACTTTGCGCTCGGCCGTCTTCGCCATTCCGACCTCATCGATCGTCAGTGCAATTACGGCCGCGCCGTGCTGGACGGCCATCGGTACGACGGTGTCTAGCTTGTCGCGGCCGGCCTCAAGGTTGATCGAGTTGACGATTGCGCGGCCGGGGATCTGATCGAGCGCCGCGGCGATTACGGCCGGTTCAGTTGAGTCGATCTGAAGCGGCGTTGGCTGCGTGAGCGAGACGCGCTTTGCGACCTGCCGCATCTGCTCGTCTTCATCTTCGCGTTCGGTCAATGCGACGCAGAGGTCGAGGACGTGGGCGCCGCCTTCGACTTGATCTTCGGCGATCTGCACGAGGCCGTCGTAATCGTCGGTCAGCAGCATCTCTTTCGCCTTGCGAGAACCCTGCGAGTTGACGCGCTCGCCGACGATCGTGGGAGTCGGGTCCTGCACCAGCGCTGTCGCCGTCATCATCGAGCTCACGCGCGCAGCGCGTGGGGCGGGGCGGGGCGATACCGGCCTTCCACCGCAGCGCTCAGCGATCGCGGCGATGTGCGCCGGCGTTGTGCCGCAGCAACCGCCGACGATCCCAACGCCGTAGCGCTCAACGAACTCGCCAAGAATTGTCGCTAGTGCTTCCGGCGTTTCAGGGAAGATTGTTTCGCCGTCTGGGCCTTGCAGGGGTAGCCCGGCATTAGGAATGCACTGGATCGGCACCGGTGAAAATTCGCCTAGGAAGCGGATCGCGTCGCGCATGTCTTCGGGGCCGGTGGAGCAGTTGAGGCCGATCGCGTCGACCTTTAGTGCTTCCAGCGTCGTGAGCACTGCGTCGATGTCTGTGCCGAGTAGCATCTTGCCGCCGTTTGGCAGCAGCGAGACCGAGGTTTGGATTGGCACGCTGCGCCCTGCAGTCACGAACGCTTCGCGGGCACCGAAGACCGCAGCTTTAACTTCGAGAATGTCCTGCGCCGTTTCGATCAGCAGCAGGTCGACGCCGCCCTCTAGCAGTCCGCGGGCCTGCTCTTCGAAGATTGTCACCAGCTCGCGGAATGTAATTGCACCTAGCGTCGGATCGTCGGAGGAGGGGAGCTGTCCAGTGGGACCGATTGAGCCAGCGACGAAGCGATCCTCACCGACCGCCGCGCGAGCGATCTCACCGGCGCGGCGGTTGATCTCCAGCGTGTGCTCAGCAAGTCCCCACTCCTCTAGCTTCAAGCGGCTCGCCTGGAAGGTGTCGGTCTCAACGACCTCGGCTCCGGCTTCGACCATCGAAGCGTGCACGCCCTCGATTACGTCCGGGCGGTTGAGGATGAGCGCCTCGTGGCACTTCCCAGCAAGGCCGCCGTAATCCTCCGAGGTGAGGTCGAATTGCTCAAGCGTTGCGCCCATACCGCCGTCAAAGACGACGACGCGCTCGTTAATTGCCGCCAGATAGTCCCGCATCGCCCGTAGATTAGCAGAAAAACACTGAACCTTGACATAACCGTGTCAAGGTCCCGCGGTCGCAAATGGAGGCCCTAGCTACTTGATGAAGAGCATCTCCGAATACTTCGGCAGCGGCCAAAGATCGTCGGCCACCAGTCGCTCGAGCTGGTCGGCCGTCTCGCGCGTCTTGTCCATCGCCGGAATCACCTTGTCGCGCATGTACTCCGCTTCCTTGAGCCCTTCGACAGCAGGGTGGCTGGAGTTAGCTTTCTCGAGCACCTTCATCCGCTTAAGGAGCTCATCGGTAGATGCCTTCAGCTCGCTACTGAGCCCCGTCATACCTGCTTCCTTGCACTCCGTTAGATAGCGGACGGCAGCCGGCATGATCATCGTTCTAGCGATCGAGGCGGCGGTCTCGGCCTCGATATTCAGCTTCGTCGAATACTGCTCGACTGCAACCTCGAAGCGGGCCTCAAGCTCGCGTTCATTGAGAACGTTGTACTGCTCGAAGACCTGGACTGTGGACTTGGCCACGAGCCATGGCAGCGCATCTGGCGTCGTGCGCAGGTTGGCAAGTCCGCGCTTAGCGGCCTCTTTCTGCCAAGCGTCGGCGTAGCCATCGCCGTCAAAGACGATCCGCTTGTGCGCCTTCCAGGTCTTCTTGATCGTGTCGAGGATCGCGTCCGGGCGCTTCTTGCCCTTCTTCTTTAGGGCCTCAACCTCATCGACCATCATGTCGATCGACTCAGCGACGATCGTGTTTAGCGCCGTGTTGACAAAGCCGAGCGACATGCTCGAACCGAGCGCGCGGAACTCGAACTTGTTGCCCGTAAAGGCGAAAGGCGAGGTGCGGTTGCGGTCGCCGCCATGGAGTGGCAGCGGCGGTAGTACCGGCGTTCCGAGCCCAAGGAAGTTGCCAGCGGCGCTGTCGGCGGCTTTGCCTGACGCGACAGCGTTGAAGGCCCGCTCCAGCTCGCGGCCAAGGAAGATCGAGATGATTGCTGGCGGCGCCTCGTTGGCGCCGAGGCGGTGGTCCTGGCCGACATTTGCGACGCTTGCGCGGAGCAGCTCTTGGTGGCGGTCGACGGCAGCGATCACGGCGACGCAGAAGAACAGGAACTGGATGTTCTCGGCCGGAGTATCGCCTGGCTCGAGCAGGTTCTGGCCGCTATCTGTTCCCATCGACCAGTTGTTGTGCTTACCCGAGCCGTTGACGCCAGCGAACGGCTTCTCGTGCATAAGGCAGACAAGGCCGTAGCGGCGTGCGACGTTCTCGAGCACCTGCATCGTCAGCTGCTGGTGGTCGGAGCCGACGTTCGAGTTTTCGAAGATCGGTGCCAGCTCGTACTGCGACGGGGCGACCTCGTTGTGGCGGGTCTTCACCGGCACGCCGAGTCGCTGGAGCTCGTGCTCGGTTTCAAGCATGCAGGCCAGAACGCGCTCCGGGATTGTTCCGAAGTAGTGCTCGTCGAGCTCGTGACCCTTCGGCGGCTTTGCTCCGAACAGCGTGCGCCCCGTCGTATAGAGGTCGGGGCGCTCGTAGAAGTACTGCTCATCAATTAGGAAGTACTCCTGCTCAGGCCCGACCGTGGTGAAGACGCGCGCAGCAGCCTTGTCACCGAACAGCTTCAGTGCGCGCAGGGCAACGCTTGATAGCGAATCCATCGAGCGCAGGAGTGGTGTTTTGTGGTCGAGCGCTTCGCCGGTCCACGAGACGAAGGCGGTCGGGATGCAGAGGACCGAACCGTTCGGGTTCTCGAGGATGAAGGCCGGGGAGGTTGGGTCCCAGGCGGTGTAACCGCGGGCCTCGAAGGTCGCGCGGATGCCGCCGGTAGGGAACGAGGAAGCATCGGGCTCGCCTTGGATCAGCTCCTTGCCGGAGAAGTTTGCAATCGCTGTGCCGTCGCCGACTGGCTCGAAGAACGAGTCGTGCTTCTCGGCCGTCATGTTCGTCAGCGGCTGGAACCAATGGGTGAAGTGGGTTGCACCGTGTTCCATCGCCCATGTGCGCATGGCGTCGGCAACTGCGTCGGCCAAATCAGGAGAGAGCGGCGCGCCGTCGGCGAGCGTCTTCTGGAGCTTGGTGAAAACGGCCTTTGGCAGGCGCTCCTTCTGAGAGGCGAGATTGAAGACGTTCTCGCCATAGATTGCTGCGGCCGACTCTGTGATGTCGGCGTGTCCGCTGCCGTTACCACTGGCGGCCCACTGAGCCGCGGTTACGTTCTGCTGACGAGTTTTTGAGGCCATCTTGATCTCCAGGAATTGTGGTTTTTAGGCCACTCGCGCGAGTGACATTTAACGAGGTTAGACGCGGACTTCGCCGCCAACGTTATCCCGATGTCTAAGCCGAGTGCGGCGCGGTGCTCCCATCGGGCACGCGGCCGTTATCCACAATTGAGAGCAGGCTCGGTCAATCTTTCTACGACGGGCTAATGGAAGTGATGCCCGCAAGTTCGAAACTGGCCTCCAATTCAATCTGGAGGTCCGATGAAGCGCTCCCGCTTAGCAACTGTTTCTCTCGCCAGCCTGATGCTCGCGTTGGCGCTCCCAGCCGTTGCGTCAGCAGACATCTTTGACGCCAAAGGGGTTCCAAACACGGTTGGAATCAACTCGCTATGGGTTTTCCTGGCCGCCTGCCTCGTACTTTTCATGCAGGCCGGGTTTGCGCTTCTTGAGATCGGCTTCTCGCGTGGTAAGAACGCGGGCACGATCGTCGCCAAGATCCTCACGAACTTCTCGATTGCCGCGATTCTCTATTGGGCCGTCGGTTTTGCGCTTGCCTTCGGCGGCGCGAGCGGGAAGATCATTGGTACCGAGGGCTTCTTCCTGCGCGACTACGGCGACCCCTCAACTGCATTTCCGGTGATGGGTTTCTCGGACGCGACGATTGAGTCGAAGTGGTTCTTCCAGTTTGTCTTCTGCGCAGTGTCGCTCGCGATCGTTTGGGGAACAACGCTCGAACGGATCAAGTTCGGCGTTTACGTGATCTTCGCGGTGGTCTTCGCCGGTTTGATCTATCCAATCGCTTCGGGCTGGGTCTTTGGTGGCGGCTGGCTGCAGGCCAACGTTGGTATGCAGGATTTCGCCGGCTCCACGGCTGTGCACCTCGTTGGCGCTACAGCCGGGCTAGCTGTATTGCTGCTGCTCGGGGCGAGGAAGGGCAAATACGACGCTCAGGGGCGGCCGCGAGCAATCCCCGGGCACAACATGCCGCTATTCGGGCTCGGCGTAATTATCCTGCTGCTCGGGTGGTTTGGCTTCAATCCCGGATCGACGCTTGGCGCGATGGACGGGCGCTTCACCGAGGTCGGCCTGGTCACGCTGCTGGCCGCCGGCGCAGGAACGATTGGGGCTCTCGTGGTCAGTTGGCTTAAGACACGGACGATCGACATCGGTATGGCCGGAAACGGCATGATCGGCGCGCTCGTTGCGATCACTGCGCCCTCCGGTTACGTGGCGCCGTGGGCCGGCGTGGTGATCGGGCTGATCGCTGGATTCATCGTTCCACTTGGCGTCTACGCGATCGACAAGCGTTTAGACGATCCCGTCGGCGCGCTAACCGCTCACGGTCTGTGTGGCGTTTGGGGGACGCTCTCTTGCGGCCTTTTCACTTTGCCGATCCTCGCTAA
>CAIJLJ010000049.1 GCA_903821395.1 uncultured Solirubrobacterales bacterium
GGAGGGTGAGGCTGGTATGGCTCGCGCCGCTGATGCTGCCGGCTCTCTGATGGTCTGCTCAACGCTGGCAAGCACGAGCCTCGCTGAGATAGCGGCCGCCGCACCGGATGGTCAGCGCTGGCTTCAGCTCTATCTGTGCCGCGACCGTGCTGTGAGCTACGCGTTGCTCGAGCAAGGAATCAGCGCCGGCGTGACGGCCGCGGTTGTGACAGTCGACGCGCCATACCCGGGTAGACGTGAGCGCGATGTGCGCAATAACTTCGTCGTACCCGACGACATCGACATGCCGGGCGTCACAGCGGCGCTCGGTCGGTCAGCCGGGCTTTCGGTTGAAGAGTTCTTTTCGATCGTCGATCCATCGCTCGACTGGCTCGCCCTAGAAGAGTTCATTTCGCGCTCGCCGGTCCCCGTCCTGATTAAAGGCGTTCAATCGCCCGAGGATGCGCGGTTGGCCTGCGACCACGGCGTCGCTGGCGTGATTGTCTCGAACCATGGCGGCCGTCAGCTCGATAACGCCGTCGCGACGGCGGATATTTTGGCCGCCGTTGTCGATGCGGTGGCCGGCCAGGTCGAGGTTCTGGTCGATGGTGGGATTCGACGCGGAAGCGACATTTGCGCCGCGTTGGCGCTCGGCGCACAGGCCGTTCTCGTAGGCCGGCCGGCCCTCTGGGGGCTAACTGTCGGCGGATCGACTGGTGCAGAAGATGTGCTGAAGCTGCTCGCGGCTGAGTTCGAATTGGCGATGGCGCTGCTTGGAGCTCGGGCTCCCGCTGAGCTCACGCGCGCGCACATTGCGCCTCCACGTACGTAGGCCTATGCGCTGTACAGCGCTTCGATTTCGTCGGCGTACTTTGCGGCGATCGGCTTGCGCTTCAGTTTCATCGTCGGCGTCAGCTCATCTCCTCCCGGCTCCCATTCTTCGGGAAGCACCTTGAACTTCTTGATCTGCTCTACGCGCGCCAGACGCTCATTCCCCTGCTCGACGGCCTCACCAATGACCTGCAACAGGTGAGAGTCCTGTGAAAGCGACGCTAGTGACGCATCGGCAATGCCTTCCTTTGCCGCCCACTGCGGCGCAAAATCCGCGTCTAGCGAGATCAGTGCCGTGTTGTAGGAGCGGCCGTCACCAATACAGCAGACCTGATCAATCAACGGCGAAGAAGTCTTGATCTGTGCCTCAATGTTGGCTGGCGACATGTTCTTCCCGGCCGCGTTAATGATCAGCTCTTTCTTACGATCCACGATCTTTAGGTACATCGCTTCGTCGAACTCGCCAATGTCGCCGGTCGACAACCAGCCATCGGCATCGATTGTGGCGGCTGTCTCCTCCGGCATGTTCCGATAGCCGAGCATCACCAGCTCGCCACGGATGAGAATTTCGCCGTCCTCAGCGAGTTTTAGTTCGACGCCAGGAACCGCCGGTCCGACTGTTCCGATCCGGACAGCATTCGGTGGGTTCACGGTTCCGCCGCCGCAGGTTTCCGACATGCCCCAAAGCTCGGCGAGCGGGAGGCCGATCGCATGGAAGAACTCGAGGACTTCGACTGGGGTTGGCGCTGCGCCCACATTGATTGTTACGACTTCGTCGAGTCCGAGCATCGTTCGGAGCGCCGCAAAGTACTTGGCATCGGCCTCCGCGACTGTGGCGGCAAGCTCGGCCGGCACGGCTTCGCCGCGCTGCTCGAGCCGGACCTTCTCAATCGCCGCGGCGAGCGCTGCCTCTAGCGGTTCGCGTTGTTCATCCGGCTGGCTCGCAACCATCGTTTCGAGCCCACCCCGGAGCTTTTCCCAGATCCGCGGCACCGCGAAGAACCATTGAGGGTGAACTTCGGGGAGGGCCTCCATGACGAGCTTGTAGTCGTCCACGGTGGTGATCTCGAAACCAAGCGCCGCAGGGAGATAGTGGTGCGCGCCCCGCTCGGCGATGTGGGCGGACGGAAGCCAGCTAATCACGCGCGAACGGCGCGGGAAGTGGACAATGTCGGAGGTCCCGCGGACCATGTACATCAGATTGTTGTGAGAGAGCTGTACGCCTTTAGGCGGCCCAGTTGTACCGCTGGTGTAGATCAACGTCAGGACGTCGTCAGGACCGATTTCGGCAGCCGCCGCTGCACCGTCAAAAGTTGGGTCCAGCGCTTCGAGCTCTTCGAGCGTGATCGCTCCATCAGGGATCGCGTCCCCGTCGCCATCAACCAGGACGAGTTGCGGAGTCCGCTCGAGCCGCTCACAAGCCGCTTGGACAACTGGCAGGTAAAGCTGCTCGGTGACGATGATCGAGGTCGCTGCGTCGCGGAGCAGGTATTCGATCTGCTCAGCGGTGTACGTCTGGTAGATCGAATACGGCGTGCCACCCGCAGTCATCACGCCAAAATCTACGAGGTGAAACTCGGGCCGGTTGATCAACATCAAACCGACGGTGTCTCCCTTAGTTAGGCCGAGGTGCCGCATCCCGCCGGCGATCTTGTCGACCCGCGCGAGCCCGTCGCTCCAACGGACGACAACCGATCCGTCGCGGTTCTTTACCCAGACATCGTCGGAGTTCTCTGCCGCGGTGACGCGCAGCGCCGCAGCGAGCGTCAGCTCGTGCATAGCTGGGTAATCGACACGGTCGGTCGTCATTTTTCTGATCCTTTCAAGTGCATGGGCTTAGCGGAGCAAAACTACCGTTTCGCGGCGGACGTGGGGTGCTCAGCGTATGCCGAAGCCACTGCCCTCGAGCCGCGAGATGTCGTTTGATAACCCAACGGCAAAGAGCACAAGAACGAGAACGAAGCCGATTGCGCTGGCCTTTTCCATAACCGAGTACGCGATCGGCCGTCCGCGCACCTTCTCAGCCACCGCCCAAAAAATGTGTCCGCCATCGAGCGGCAAAAACGGAAAGAGGTTGATCAGCGCCAGCGAAAGCGAGATGATCGCGAGCACGGTCAAGGCCTGAGCGATGTCGAACTCGAATGACTGCCGCGTTATTTCGTAGCTGCCAACGACGCCAGAGATCTGCTTTCGCGCCTGCGGGTCGTAGACGAGCTTCGATAGGGCGCCGAGCGTCGCGGTGGAAACGCGCCACATTTCGCTCACGCTGCGCGACGCCGCGTCAAACGGCCCGACTGCGGTGTGTGTGGTCGCAAAGTTGAACCCCAACCGCGTCTTCTTAGCCGCCGCGTCGTACCGGGGCGTTAGTACGAGCCGCTCGGTCTTTCCGTCCCGACGTATCACTATCACCGCGGGTGTGGTCGCAGAGCAACCGTTCTGCGGCGCGCCAGCGCACTGGTGCTTCGATATCGCCGCACCAAGTGTCGCCACGTCGCCGCGCTTGCCGTCAACGGAGATCAGGCGATCACCGGAGCGGAGGGCTGTTGAGGCCGGCGAGCCGGGTTCGGTCTGGTCGATCGTGCTGGAAGCGGAGCTGAGTCCGACGATTAGGAATAGACCGAACAGAATCGCAAAGGCGACAATCACATTCATCAGCGGGCCGGCAGCAATCACGAAGATTCTTTTGTTAACTGCCATCCGCGAGTACGAGCGTGCCTGCAGCTCCGGAGCGATCTCCTCGTTCGGGTTCATTCCCATGATGCGGACATAACCGCCGAGTGGAATTACACCGATGCAGTATTCGGTCTCACCCCGAGTTTTCTTCCAGATGTGAGGTGGGAAGAAGAGCGAGAAGCGTTCGACGCGCATGCCGACCTTCTTTGCGGCCCAGAAGTGGCCAAGCTCATGCAACATCACAAGCGCGGAAAATCCCGCGAAGGCGAGTACGTAACTCATCGCAACGATTGTAGGCGCAGGCTTTTAGCCGAGTGCGGAAAGGTAGTCGGAAGCGAACTCCCGCGAACGCCGGTCGGTTTCGATCAAGGTCTCGAATGAGTAGCTCTGTTCGAAGTCTGCAGCGTCGAGCGTCGCGGCGATGACACTCGCAATCTCAAGGAAGCTGCAGCGTCGTGCGAGGAAGCCTGCAACGGCAATCTCGTTTGCTGCGTTGAGCACACATGGGGCCGTACCCCCCTCTTTTCCTGCGGATAGAGCCAATCCCAGGCAAGGGAAAGCCTCGTGGTCGACGGCCTCGAAGCTGAGCACCGCGAGCTTTTCGAGATCGAGCGCCGGGATTTCGAGCACCTGCCGGTTCGGCCACTGAAGTGCGAATGCGATCGGCACGCGCATATCGGGATAGCCGAGGTGGGCCAACGATGAACCGTCCGCGAGTGAGATCATCGCGTGGACGATCGATTGGGGATGGACCACGACGTCGATCTTGTCGTAGGGCGTTCCGAACAGCTGATGGGCCTCAATCACTTCGAGTCCCTTGTTCATAAGCGTTGCCGAGTCAATCGAAATCTTCCCACCCATCTGCCACGTCGGGTGATTGAGCGCCTGTTCGACGCTTACGTCACCCAGTTCTTCGCGGCTACGCCCTCGGAACGGTCCACCGGACGCTGTGAGGGTTAGGCGCTCGATCGTGCCCGGCGGCTGCTGGTCTTCACCGGAGATCAGTTGAAAGAGCGCCGAATGTTCGGAATCGACAGGAAGTAGTTTCGCCCCGGTTGCCGCCGCCAGCTCGATCACAAGTTCACCTCCGACGACAAGCGACTCTTTATTTGCCAGAGCTAGGTCGATTCCCTCGGTGAGCGTAATTACGGTCGCCGCGAGCCCTGCTGAGCCAACGATCGCGTTGCAGACGATGTCAGCGCGAGCTTGGGTTATGAGTTCGGCGAGCGCCTCGGGGCCGGATAGTACCTCCCCATCCCATGCCGCTCGAGCCGCTTCCGCACTTTCAGGATCGGCAATTGCGACGCGCCTGACGCCGTGCGCCGTGGCTTGAGCGATGAGTTCTTCCCAGCGCCTACCAGCTGAGAGCGCGACAACCTCTAGCCCGTCAGTTGCGCGAACAACATCGAGCGCCTGGACGCCAATCGAACCAGTGGAACCGAGGATGACAACGCGGCGCATTGCTCTGGCTGCTAGAGCAGCGCGCTCCATACGTAGTAACCAGCAACAATCGAAAAGCAGACGGCATCGAGTCTGTCGAGTACGCCGCCATGCGCGCCGAAGATTGTGCCCGAGTCCTTAACTCCGGCCTCACGCTTGACGTAGCTTTCAAAGAGGTCTCCAACTGGCGCTAGGAGTGCGACCGAGATGCCAAGTATCAGGGCGTCAACTCCAGTTAGCCAATTAAAGTAGAGGCCCGTGAACCAGGCCGCCATCGTGCCGGCAACTATTCCAATCAGGAGACCCTCGACTGTCTTCGCCGGCGAGATACTTGGCGCTAGCTGACGGCGCCCAAAGCTGCGCCCGCCGAAGTACGCGCCGGTGTCGCCTATAAACGTGGCGATCAGAACGAGAAAGACGATCGCCGAACCATGGCTGAGGTCCCGGAGCATGATTGCGTGGGCGAATGCGAGGCCGATCCAGACTAAGCCCAGGATCGCGATTGCAAGCCCCGGCAGGCTGGTGGGCTTGTGATCGGTGACGCTGATCAGGAAGACGATTACCAGCGCCGCTGCGACCCCTAGGAGGACGCGTGGCGGCCCACCGGTCTCAGCTGCGACGAGCAAGAGAAATAAGCCGACGAATCCAGCGAGGATCGGCGGTGACAGCCGCTCGAACATTGAGAACAGCTCACGGAGCGCTATTACGCCTAGGACAAAGACTCCAATCGTGAAGACCCAGCCGCCGATTGCGACGAGCGTAATCGCGAGGATTGCGAGCGGGATCGCGACCGTGATACGCGCGGTAACGTCAGAGCTGCTGTTGACCAGGTTCGGTAGCCGGAATCGGCTAGCGGGCTGGTCTTCGCCGATTTCTTCTGGGTCGGCCATCATCGCCCTCCGAAGCGGCGGTCGCGGCCACCAAATTGCTCGAGCGAATCGACTAGCGCGCCACGGCCAAACTCTGGCCAGAGCTCATCGCGGAAGACAAACTCTGAATAGGCGCACTGCCACAGCAGGTAATTCGAGATGCGTAGGTCCCCTCCAGTGCGGATTAAGAGGTCTGGCTCATGCATCTCTGGTGCGTAGAGGAGCTGCCCGAATGCCTCCTCCCCACCTCCCGTGTAACGCGCGGCAGCGTCAACGATCTCCGCCCTTGATCCATAGTCAAAAGCGATGAAGAGCGTCAGGACTTCGTTGGCATCTGTTTCCGACTCCGCCCATTCGATCCGCTCGAGGAGGGTCGCTCCGATGCGGTCGCGGCGCCCGATGAACCTCATCCGCACGCCTTCGTCTTTTAGTTCAGGTGTTTCAGCGGTGATGCGTTCGGCAAACATCTCCATCAGTCCCGCAACCTCAGCTGCCGGCCGGGCCCAATTTTCGGTCGAGAATGAGTAGACCGTAAGCTCTTCTATGCCGAGCTCAACAGCATCGCGGAGCCTTTCCTTGACGTTGTCAGCGCCAGCTCGGTGTCCGTCAAGGGTCGGCAATCCCTGCTTCTCGGCCCATCTTCCGTTGCCGTCGGTGATGATCGCGACGTAGCGCGCCGCTGGCGCCGTCTCGCTCATCAGACTTCGGTTATCTCTGCTTCTTTTCCCTTGAGATGGGCGTCAAGGTCGGCAACCTTCGCATCCGTGAGCTTCTGCAGCTCTTGTTCAGCGCGGTGTTCATCATCTGCACCCGCGTCGCCCGCTTCGCGTAGTTCGCGGAGATCTTGCATCACGTCGCGCCGTACGTTGCGGATGGCGATTCGACCTTCCTCGGCGATCGTGCGCACCACTTTGACGAGCTCGGCGCGCCGCTCCTCGTTGAGCTCCGGAATGGACAGCCGGATCAGCTTGCCGTCGTTGCCAGGGGTTAGGCCGATATCTGAGTCGATGATCGCCTTCTCGATCAATTTGATCGAAGAGATGTCGAACGGCTGCACCGTGAGCAGACGCGCCTCCGGGGCGTTAATCGTGGCAAGTTGCTTGAGCGGAGTCGGGACCTCGTAGTAGTCGACCATCACGCGGTCGAGCAACGCGGGGCTAGCGCGACCAGTGCGGATTGTTGAAAACTCCGCGTTCGTACTCTCCACAGTCAGCTTCATTCGCTCGTCGGCGTCGGCGAGCAGCTCATCGATTAGATCGCTCATGTCTTGACCAAGGTTCCCACAGCGCTACCGCAGACTATCCGGTCGATGTTCTGTTCGTCATCCATATTGAAGACGTGGATCGGGAGGTTGTTTTCCATGCAGAGCGTAAGAGCTGTCGCGTCCATCACCTTGAGGCCGCGTTGTATCGCATCCATGTGCGTGAGCGTTGGGATCAACTCTGCGTCAGGATCGGTATTCGGGTCGGCGCTGTAAACGCCGTCTACTCCGTTCTTCGCCATCAGGATCGCTTCCGCTCGGACCTCGGTCGCGCGCAGGGCGGCGGCGGTATCTGTAGTGAAGAACGGATTCCCAGTGCCTCCAGCAAAGATTACGACACGGCCCTTTTCAAGGTGGCGCATCGCTCTGCGGCGGATATACGGCTCGGCGACTTCGGCAACGGCAATAGCCGACTGGACACGCGTGTGGACTCCAACTCGCTCGAGCGCGTCCTGCAGTGGCAGTGCGTTCAGCAGCGTTGCCAGCATTCCCATGTAGTCAGCTGTGGCGCGATCCATGCCTGCTGCTGCACCGCTCATGCCTCGGTAGATGTTCCCTGCGCCGACGACAATCGAAACCTCAATGCCCCGGTTGTGGACGACCTTAATCTGCTCGGCGACGGCGTTGACGCGGTTAGGGTCCGTGCCAAAGTCGAGATCCCCCATCAACGACTCGCCGGAGAGCTTGATCAACACCCGCCGGAATATCGCCTCGTCGGTCATTGGCGAAGGCTACTCCCCCACGGCGTAGCGCTCGAATCGCGAGATCACAACGTTCTCTCCGGTTTTCGCGGAAAGGTCGTCGCGGAGCTGCTCAATCGTCTTGCCCTCGTAGCGGTCTGCATTAACGTGCTTTTGCCGCAGCAGGACGACTTCGTCGAGCCATTTGTCGAGCATTCCCTGGACCACCTTCGGCCTCACGTTCTCGGGCTTGTCTGCAGCCTGCTCGGCAAATACGCGCTCCTCGGCGGCGCGCTCATCGTCGGGAACTTCTTCGGCCGTTACGAAGCGTGTGGTCGGCGAAGCAGCGATGTGCATCGCCACTTCGCGCGCGAAAGCAACGAACTCGTCGTTGCGAGCGACAAAGTCGGTGTTGCAGTTGACCTCGACGAGTACGCCAACGGTCCCAGTCGCATGGATGTAGGACTGGACAGTTCCCTCAGCGGCTTCGCGGTCGGCCAGCTTGCCGAGCTTGTTGCCCATCTTGACTCGCAGGAGTTCGGTGGCTCGCTCGGCGTCGCCGTCAGCCTCGGTGAGCGCTTGCTTACAATCCATCATCCCCGCGCCCGTTGCTTTGCGGAGAGCGGCGACGTCGGCAGCTTTAACTTCGGTCACTTTGACTCCTCCGTTGCAGGTGCGGGCTCGGGCGCTACCTCCGCCACGTCAGCAGCCGGTTCGGCATCGTTCGTGGCGGCTGGAGCGGCCGGCGGATCTGGCTCCGCTGCCGGCGGCGCGGCGGCGGGCTCCTCCGGCGGCTGTGCAGCTGCTAGCTCTACTGCTGCGGCCTCGGCGGCCAGACGTTCAGCTTCCTGCGCACGCATCTGCTCGGCCTGTTCAGCCTCGATCTTCGCCTGCTCCTCAGCGCGGATGCGGGCCTGTTCCTCGGCCTCAACGCGAGCTTTCTCCTCATCAGCAAGGAAGCTCAACCGGGCCTCGGCAATTACATCGGCGAGGCCGTCCGCAATTACCTTGCAGGAGCGGATCGCGTCGTCGTTGCCGGGAATAACAAAGTCGATACCGTCGGGGTCGCAGTTGGTGTCGACGAGCCCGATGACCGGGATCCTCAGGCGCTGTGCTTCGCGTACAGCAATCTCTTCGACGTTTACGTCCACGACAAAGATTGCATCCGGGGCGCGCTGCATGTGCTTGACGCCACCGAGGTTGGCGCGCAGCTTCGTGAGGTCTGCAATTGCCGACATCCGCTCGCGTGTTGGGAGCAGAGCAAGCTGCCCCTCTTCCTCGTAGCCCTCTAGGTCGTGGAGCCGGCGGATGCGCTGACTGATCGTTTGATAATTAGTGAGGAGACCACCAAGCCAGCGGTGGTTGACGTACGGCATACCTGCGCGTTCGGCGGCATCCTTGACAGAGTCGCGGGCCTGCTTTTTGGTGCCAACGAAGAGAATGATTCCGCCGCCGCGAGCGATTTGCTCGACAAAAGCCTGGGCCTCGGCAAGGAGCACCTCTGTGCGCAGGAGGTCGACGATGTAGATGCCTTCGCGCTCGCCAAAGATGTAGCGACGCATCTTCGGATTCCAACGCCTCGTCTGGTGCCCGAAGTGGACACCGGCCTCCAGCAGTTCCCTCAGTCCGACCGCGTTTGTGGCGGTGGTCATACGTACTCCCTTGGTTGACTTCGGATAAAGCCCGCAGCGGCTTGTTGATTCCCGACTTCGCGCTGAGCGCGTGGCGGGCAGGGCCAACATTCCGTGACTCCGCGGGGTAGCGGTTGATTGAGCCTTCATAGTAGCCGAGATCCCCAGCCTCGCGGCGTGCGAGCTGGCTCAGCGCTTCGTTAGATCTGTTATGAATGCGCAATGATTACGAGCGCACGCCCCTTCAAAGTTCTCGCTGCCGCTTCGGTTCTGGCCCTTGCGGGGGGCGGCGCGGCTACGGCGTCAGCAGCGCAATCGGGCCTTTCGGCCCCCCTGGCGCACAGCGTCGGGGTCCCGGTTGGTGCCGCATCAGCCAATCATCGACTCCAGCTCATCCTTGGACTCAACACGGACACCGCTGGTCTAAAGCGTTTTGCAACGGCGGTTTCGACACCCGGATCAGCGGTCTATAGGCAGTTTCTCCAGCCAGCGGAGATTGCGGAGCGATTTGGTGCACCATTGAGTCAGCGCGCATCAGTGATCGAATATCTCCGTTCCAACGGAGTCAGCGCTCGGGCAGGATATGGCGGCTTTTGGATTGAAGCTAATCCGACTGTCACTCAGGCCTCGCGGATCTTTTCAACGCACTTCGCGTCATTCCGGGGCGGAGACGGTGGGGCACGCGTAGCGAGCGCGAGCCGCGCAACGGTACCGCCCGCGCTCCGGTCCAACGTTACGACGGTTCTCGGCCTCAACGAGCTTCCAACACTGCACACGGGCGCTCACATTCGAGCTAAGGCAAGCGCAACCCGTTTGCCGTCTACGGCTCAAGCACTCGCGTTCAACGACAAGGCCCGGAAGCTGGGAGCTTCGCCGCGGGCGAATATGGGGACGCAGGCCGGTTGCACCGGTCCGAGGAACGTCGGCTCATCAATGTCGAGCACGCTTTACACATCTCCTTACACGCCGAATGAGTACTTGACGGCATACGGATATACACAAATGCAGGCGCAGGGGTTGACGGGCCGGGGGCAGAGCGTCGCGGTAGTTGAGATTGACGGGTTTGCGCGCACGGACCTCGTCGCTGCGGGCAACTGCTTCGGTTATAAGGCCCCGCCGACCCCGCTCACCCGCGTTGGCATCAGCAGGGCACTCAGTCCCGATACGGAGACGACGCTCGACCTTCAAGTCCTCTCTGCTGCCGCTCCCGGCCTCGACGCAATTCGCGTCTATGAGGGTTCCAGCATGCTGTCGTCTCTTCCAAAGCTCTTCGCTGCGCCGCTCACCGGCCCAGCTGGTCAGCGCGCGTCTGTTATCTCATCGTCGATTGGTGGCTGCGAGTACGGCACAACCGGGGGTCTCACGAAGCTGATGGATGCCGCCCTAACTGCGGCGGCAAGTCAAGGTGTAACCGTATTGTCGGCCGCCGGCGATAGTGGTTCGACCGACTGCGGTGTGGCCGGCAATACGGCGTACGCCAAGCTAGCCGTTGACTATCCAGCTAGCTCTCAATGGGTAACTAGCGTAGGCGGCACAAACCTCAACCTCGACCCTACGAACCAGAGTAATGAAGAGGTCGTCTGGAATGACGAGCCACTGGCCGGCTTCGGCGCGGGCGGCGGCGGATACAGCCGGATTGCCGCTCGCCCGGCCTGGCAGAGGGGCCCGGGCGTCAATATGAGTCGCAATAGCCGGTCAGCACCAGACTTGGCGATGCTCGCCGATAGCTTCCCCGGCTACGCCATATACGAGGACAACCAAGATGGCTGGACTGCTGTCGGCGGAACCAGCGCGGCGAC
>CAIJLJ010000050.1 GCA_903821395.1 uncultured Solirubrobacterales bacterium
ACTCAATCGTCAACCGCAGCCCATCCTCCAGCTCAACTCGCGACTCAAAACCGATCAGGTCCTTCGCGCAGCTGACGTCGAGGTAGCGGGTCGGCTGACCGTCGGGCTTCGATGAATCCCAGACGGTTTCACCTTCGAAACCTGACAGCCGCTCTATTGTTTCAGCGAGCGTGCGGATGCTGGTCTCTGTGCCGGTGCCGACGTTCACCGGGTCTGATACTTCAAGCTTCTCGGCGGCGAGCAGCAGCGCCCGCGACGCATCGTCGACGTAAAGGAACTCACGCGAGGCACTGCCGGTCCCCCAGAGGGTCACTCCTCCGCCACTGTCGCGAGCCTCAACGTACTTGCGGATCATCGCTGCGATCACGTGCGAAGACTCCAGATCAAAGTTGTCGCCTGGGCCGTAAAGGTTCGCGATGATTGGCACCGCGGAGTCGAACCCGTACTGGCGCCGGTAAGCGTCGCTGAGCACGATCATCATCTTCTTCGCGAGGCCGTAGGGGGCGTTTGATTCCTCTGGGTAGCCGTCCCAGAGCGTCTCTTCGCGGAACGGAGTTTCAGTGAACTTCGGGTAGGCGCAGACGGTGCAGGCGGAAACCAACTTCTCCACCCCGGCCAGCCGCGACTGCTCGAAGATGTTGGCCGTCATCATCATGTTGTCGTAGACGAGCGGCGCCGGATTGTCTCGGTTGTAGCCGATGCCGCCAACGTTTGCGGCTAGGTGGACGACTACCTGCGCGCCCTCCACTGCGGCCCGGCAGGCCGCCGGATCGCGGAGGTCAAAGTCAGCACTGCGAACCACACGAACGTCGGCGCCAAGCGCCTCTAGGTCACGAACCACAACCGAGCCGAGGAAGCCCGCGCCGCCGGTGACGACGACGCTCTTGCCGGCCCAGAACTCGGGGCTCGGGTCGCCGCCGGCGCTCACTCGTTCTCAGCCCTGATGTTCAGCCCGGCGCGCTCGTCGGCGAGCTGCTTCACGTCAGCGTCGACCATGATCTTGACGAGTTCATCAAAGGTCACAGTCGGCTCCCAACCGAGCTCCTCGCGGGCCTTAGTGGCATCGCCGCAGAGAGCGTCCACTTCGGCTGCGCGGTAGTAGGTCGGGTCGATCTCAACGACCTTCTCCCAGTCGATCCCGAGGTGCGCGCCGGCTGCGTTGAGGAAGTCGCGGACCGAATGCATCTCGCCCGTGGCGATCACGTAATCGCCTGGCTCATCGTGCTGGACGATCATCCACATCGCTTCGGTGAAGTCCGGCGCGTAACCCCAGTCGCGCTTGGCGTCGAGATTTCCGAGGTAGAGCTTCTCCTGCAGACCGGCCTGGATGCGGACCAGCGCGCGTGTGATCTTGCGCGTCACAAAGGTTTCGCCGCGGCGAGGAGATTCGTGATTAAAGAGAATGCCGTTCGAGGCGTGCAGGCCGTACGACTCGCGGTAGTTCACGGCAGCCCAGAAGCCCATCACCTTCGCGACCGCGTAGGGACTGCGCGGGTGAAACGGCGTGTTCTCGCCCTGCGGCGGCGGCGCCGAACCGAACATCTCGGAGCTTGAAGCTTGATAGAAGCGCGGCGTGATCTGCGCGTCACGGATCGCTTCGAGCATTCGGATCGTGCCCATCCCGGTCACGTCCATCGTGTACTCAGGAATGTCGAACGAGACGCGCACGTGCGACTGCGCGCCAAGGTGGTAGACCTCATCGGGCTGGATCTCGTAAATCAAGCGCACGAGCCGGCTCGACTCCGCGAGATCGGCGTAGTGGAGGAAGAGTTTGACGTCGTTCTCGTGGCGGTCGCGGTAGATGTCGGCAAGGCGGCCAGTGTTGAACGATGACGAGCGACGGATCAGGCCGTGAACCTCATACCCGCGTGCGAGAAGTTGCTCAGCGAGGTAAGAGCCGTCTTGGCCTGTAATTCCGGTGATTAGTGCCTTGGTCATGTACTGCGATGTTATAGGGCGGTCGCTAAGAACCACCGGTTCCAGCCGCCCAGCGCTAGCCTCAAGCGAACATGAGTCTTGACGTTGCGATCATCGGCTGTGGGCGGATTGGGCTGCCTTTGGCGCTCGCTTTTGCCGACCGCGGGCTGAAGGTAATCGGCGTCGATAACGACGAGCAGCGCCTCGCCGCAATCAGCTCCGGCCAGATGCCGTTCGAGGAGCCTGGTGCCCAGGACGCGCTTGATCGCGCGACCTCCGCTGGAACGATCGAATGGTCCTCGCGCGTAACCGACGCCGCACAGGCCGACGCGATCGTGATCACGCTCGGGACCCCCTCCTTCTCGCACATCGAGATCGACCTTCGACAGATCCAATCTGTGCTCGATGACCTGCTGCCGGTGCTCCGCGAAGGACAGCTGCTGGTGCTTCGCTCAACGATCGCGCCCGGCACAACCGACTTTGTCGCCGGCTACTTGCGCAAGCACCGCGACTTCGTGGTTGGCGAGAACATCTTCGTCGCCCACGTTCCCGAACGAATCGCGGCCGGCAAGTTCTTCGAAGAGATCGAAACGCTGCCATGCATCGTCGGCGGCGTTGGCGAGCGCTCTGGTGATGCGGCAGCGAAGCTCTTCGAAACGCTTGGAGCACCGATCGTTCAGACAACGCCGATCAACGCCGAGCTGGCGAAGATCTGGGCCAACATTCTGCGCTACACGATGTTCGCGCTTCCGAACCGGCTGATGGTCGAGTGCGAGCAGTACGACGCAAACGTCTTCGAAGTGATCGACCTAATCAACCGCGACTACCCACGCGGCGGGATGGCATCGCCGGGAATGACGGCCGGAACCTGCCTGCGCAAAGACTTCGCCTTCAGCGAAGAGCGCTCAAACGGGCCAGGGATGCTGCTGGCGGTCTCGCGCGTCAACGAATCAGTACCGCTCTTCATCGTTGATGGCCTGAAGACGCGGCTTGGCTCGCTTGAAGGACGCAAGGTCGCCGTGCTGGGCCTTGCCTTCAAGGCCGACACCGACGATGAGCGCGATTCGCTCTCGCACAAACTGATTCGCCTGCTCGAGCGCGAGCTGGCCGACGTCTCCGTCCACGACCCGCACGTTGCCACGCCGACCGCGTCGTTCTCGGAGGCGATCATTGACGCCGACGCAGTAGTAGTCGCGACCGACCACACCGTTCTCGGCAGCCCCGACGTACTGCGATCAATCATCGATGGGGCCAAAGGCGAAGCGATCATCGCCGACCCATGGAACAGCTTCGGCCAAAACGCCGTCTTCGCATCGCTCTCTGAGATCTACGCAGCGCAGCGCGCATAGAGGAACCGGCATGGCGGAGCGCAAGCTGGTCGTAATCCCTGCTTACAACGAGCGCGACTCGGTGGTAGCCGTGGTCGAGAGCGTTCGCAGCGCAATGCCTGAGAACTGGGACATCGTGGTGATCGATGACGGCTCAGACGACGGGACTGGGGCAAAAGCCGCGCGGGCCGGGGCGCACATCGTGCGGACCCCGTTCAACCTTGGGATTGGCGGCGCCGTACAGACCGGCTTCATCTACGCGCGCGACCGTGGCTACCACCAGATGGTGCAGATCGACGGCGACGGCCAGCACGAGCCGTCGGCCGTTGAATCGCTCCAGAAAGCGATGTCGGAATCGGGCGCCGACATGATCTGCGGCTCGCGCTTCCTCTCTCACGACTACACCTACCCAGCGCCGATCAGCCGCCGCACGGGGATCCACATCTTCGCCTTCCTGCTATCAACCTTCCTGCGCCAACGAATCACCGACCCGACCTCCGGCTTTCGCCTATACAACCGCCGCGCAATCGAACTCTTCGCCTCCGACTACCCCCACGACTACCCCGAGGTTGAGGTCGTGATGATGCTCCACCAACACCGGCTGAAGATGAAAGAGGTGCCGGTGAAGATGAACCTTCGCGAGGAAGGGGTCTCCTCGATCAGCACAAGCAAGTCGGCCTATTACATGGTCAAGGTTCTACTGGCGCTGTTCGTTGGGCTGCTACGAACGCGTGACCGCCAACCGGCGGAAGGAGCCTGAGCGGTGGGCCACCGTATCCAACTCGTCGCCGTTTTTGGCGCGCTCCTACTCCTGGTGCTCGTGATCGAGCTGGTGCGCCGTCGCCGCCTAAATGAGCGCTACGCGCTGCTCTGGATGCTCAGCGCGTTCGTGATCCTCGGGCTCTCAATCTGGCAGGGGCTGCTGGAACAGCTCGCGAAGCTGATCGGCATCGCCTACCCGCCGAACGCTCTCTTCCTTGCGGCGATCTTCTTCATCCTTTTGCTGCTGCTGAACATGTCGGTCGCGCTCTCGCGGCTTCAGGGCGAAACGCGGATCCTCGCGCAGCGGCTGGCGATCCTCGAATCGGACCACGAACAGACCTCGGAGAACGAAGAGGACTGGTAGCTGTACCGGCGACCGTGCCGCGCTAGCCGGAGCGGCGGGCTAAACGCAGCAGCCTGTATGCAGCGATGATCATCTGGCTGACGACCGCGTTGGCTGCGACAGCGAACCTGTGGCCTTGCCCGTGAGCGCGCGCCTGCTCGGCGTGCTCGCTGAACTGCTTGTCGAAGCCGGTCATGCTCTTCGTTCCCTCGGCCATCGCGAAGACAGCAAGGTCGCGCTGAAGAATTACTGGATCGCCGCGGCGGGCAAGGCGAAGGAAGAGGTCGTAGTCCATCGAGTAGCTGTAATCGAGCCGCAGCGGGCCTACAGCTTCGAGCGCCGACGCCCGAATGAAGGTGGCCGGGCAGGAGATGAAGTTCTGGCTCAGGTAAAGCGGGAATGAGTAGCGGCCGAGTAAGAAGTTCTTGTAAGCGGTGACCCCGCCCCGGATCTTGTTGCCTTTGCCATCGACGATCGGGCAGCCGCCGGTGAACCATTCAGCGCCTGGGTTCGCTTCCGCCGCCTCGGCGACCGCTGCGAGCGCCCCGGGTAGATACCAGTCGTCCGCGTTAAGCCAACCGACGAGTTCGCCGGTTGCGAGCGCGATCCCCTTGTTGACAGCGTCAGAAAGGCCTTCGTCAGGCTCGGAGATGACCTTCACTCCAGGGAACTGCGCCAGGATCTCGAGCGTTCCGTCGGTCGAGCCTCCGTCTACAACTATGTGCTCGATCCCCGGGTAGCTCTGGCTAGCGACGCTATCGAGCGTACGGCCGATAGTGGCAGCGGCGTTGAGGCAGGGAGTGACGATCGAAATAGTCGGTGGCACGCGGTTCGCATCGTACCCGCGGCCCGTCGCTAGGCTCCAAGCCAGTGCCCAAGATTCTTGTAACCGGCGGCGCCGGGACGATCGGCCAAGCCGTCGTTAGGCGTCTGCTTGCCGACCCTGCCTGGGACGTTCGCGTCTCCGACCAGCGCGAAGCGCCGCAGTGGATCGTGGAGGCCTGCGAGGTCCATAGCGGTGATCTGCGCGACCGCGAGCAGGCGCGCGAGGCCACGGCTGGCTGCACGCACGTGATTCACCTCGCGGCGATCGTCGGCGGAATCGCGAACTTCCACAAGCTCCCCTATACGTTGACCGACGTGAACAGCTCGCTTTACAACGCCGTAATCGGCGCTGCGATCGCCGAAGGAGTTGAGCGGTTCACCTACGTCTCCTCCTCAATGGTCTTTGAGAACGCCGCGCTCTTCCCGACGCCAGAGTCGTACATCGGCGAGTGCCCAGTGCCGACCTCGGCCTATGGATTCAGCAAGCTCGCCGGCGAGCACTGGGTCCGCGCCGCCAACGACGAGCACGACCTCCCGTACACAATCTGCCGCCCGTTCAACGCCTACGGCCCCGGCGAGATGCCAGAGAACGAGCCGGGGATCGCCCACGCCGTCCCCGACCTAATCCGCAAGTGCCTCGCGCTGCCAAGCGACGACGCGCCGCTGCCGATCTTCGGCGACGGCACCCACACCCGCACGCTCACGCACGTCGATGACATCGCCGACGGAATCGTCACCGCAACCGGCGCCGAGGTCGCTCTGGGCGAAGACTTCAACATCTCGGCCGGCGAAGAGCTGACTGTCGCTCAGATTGCCGCGATCGTCTGGCAGGCCTGCGGCCGCGACCCAGCGGCCTTCAGCCTTGAGCACCTGCCGAGCTTCGACGTTGATGTTGTGCGCCGCTGGCCTGACGTAAGCAAGGCCGAGCAGGTGCTCGGTTGGAAGGCGCAGATCGGCGCCGAGGCGGGGATCGCCTCAACCGTCGAGTGGCTGCGCGAGCGCGTTTAGTTTTTGGCTCGTAGAGCTTCGACTGTCGCAGCGATGCCGGTCTTCAGATTGGTTGTGGCGCTGAATCCGAGCTCGTCGCGGGCGAGTGAAACGTCTAGTGAGCTGCGCTGAAGCTCGCCTTCGCGGGCCGCGACAAATTCCGGGTTGAGCGGGGCCTCGCCGGGCGAGGCGGATGCGTCTATCGCCTCAATCAGTTCGAGCACGCTTGAATCGATCCCCGTGCCGATGTTGTACGGACCGCCAGGATTTGCCTGCGCGGCGGCGAGCAGGTTGGCGGCGACGATGTCGCGAACGAACGTATAGTCGCGGCGCGCTGTGCCATCTCCAAAGACCGTTGGTTGCTCGCCACTGATAAGCCGGCCGGCGAAGATCGCGATAACGCCGGCTTCGCCGCCTGGATCCTGGCGCGGGCCGTAAACGTTGCCGTAGCGGAGCGTCACCGTCTCAAGCCCACGCGCCCGGCCGGCCCAGGCGCAGTAGAGCTCGGCGCACTGCTTGCTCTGGCCGTAGGCCGAGACGGGAGCCGGCACGACCGTCTCCGGCGTTGGCATCACTTCCGTTTCACCATAAATCGCGCCGCCGGTTGAAGTGTTGATTAGCCGCCGGGCGCCGCTGGCATGGGCAGCTTCGAGCACGTTGATTGTGCCGACGACGTTTACGGAGGCGTCGAAGGCCGGGTCGGCGAGCGAGCGGCGCACATCCATCTGCGCGGCAAAGTGGAAGACAACTTCGGGCCGCGCGGCTCCAAAGGCAGCGTTGACGGCAGCGGCGTCGCGGATGTCGAGCTGGTGGAACGTGGCGCCAGCAGCGAGCGCCGCTTCAAGGTTTTCGATCCTCCCGGTCGAGAGGTCATCGACAACGGCTACCTCATCGCCGCGCGCGAGCAGCGCGTCAACGACGTTCGAACCGATGAAACCTGCCCCTCCTGTTACCAGTGCCCGCATTGGCTGATCGTACGGGCTTCTAGCCCTCGTAGACGGTGGCGAGCTTGGCTGCGACTCCTGCCGGCGAGGCGATCTCCTTGATCCGCTCGGCGTTAGCGGCGCCGCGGGCGGCGTCACCCCAGAGCTTCTCGACTGAAGCTGTGAGTGATTCAACGTCGCCCGGGACTGAGAGATCCCCCGCCGGGAGAAGCTCAACGAGCGCTCCAGCGCTCGTCGCTGCGACCGGCAGCGCTGCCGCCATCGCCTCGGCGGCCGCGAGGCCAAAAGTTTCTGCGAACCGCGACGGCACTACTGCCAGAGCGGCGCCAGCACGGAGCCTTGCCAGCTCATCGTCGGAGACGCGGCCGGCGAAGGTCACATCAGCGCCAAGCCGTGCGGCCTGCGCTCGCAGCTCGACCTCATCGGGGCCGTGGCCTGTCAGCACCAGCGGGCGCCCGGCGCGGGAGCAGGCTTCGATCGCGACGTCGACGCCCTTGTCGGCCGAGAGCCGCGCCGAACAGATCGCGTACTCGCCGCTGGCGGGCTCGGCACGCTGCGCCGCGGCCGCGACCGGGTAAGGAATCACCTCAACGCGCGCGCCCGCAAGCGGCGCGCCGAGTTCGTTCAAGCGGCTCAGCGTCGTCTGGTTGGCGACCAGCACAACGTCAGCCTCAGCGACCATCCGCGCCGACCAAGCGCTGAGCGAGCCGGCGTAGACGGCGGCCTCGGCGCGCGAGCCGCCGCGGCAGTTGAGCCGCACGCCGGGACGCGTGTCGCGCCCGTGGCAGCGGGTGCAGTCGTTTCCGGCCGGATCAAGGCAGGTACCGGCCGCGCAGACGAGCCTGTACTGGTGGAGCGATAGAACGGTTCGCGCCCCAGCTTTGCGGGCGGCGGCGAGAGCGCGCCAGCCGAAGCCCGGCAGCAGGTTGTGGCCGTGAACAACGCGGGCGCCGGTGCGCGCGACGGCAGCCCCGACTTCGGTGGGGTCAAGGCCACCGCGGGCCAGCGCCAAAGCCGCTTTGCCGCCGGAGAGCGCTTCGCTTCTGCGCTCCAAGAGTTCGGCCGATTCACCCAAATACTCAGGAATTAGTTCTAAGAGGTCGTCAACTACGCGTTCCTCGCCCCCAAGGGTGCGGTATCGGTTGTGCAAAAGAAGGATCACGGCGTCCGGCCACGCTAGCGTCAAACAGCCATGTTGCCCTCTGCCGCAATCATCGTCCCGACCCGCGGGCGCGCGCATTACCTTGATCGCGCGTTGGCCTCAATCATGCCGCAAGCCAGCGCGGTTGGCGCGGAAGTGATCGTTGTCGACGACGGGCCGCAGATTTCAACCCGAACGGTCGCCGAAGCGCACGGAGCGACCTACATCAGTGAAAGTGCCGGAGACGGCCTCAACGCGGCGCGCAACCGCGGCGTAGCCGCAAGCGACGCCGAGCTGCTGATCTTTACCGACGACGATGTCGAAGTGCGCGCGGGCTGGCTGCGCGCACTAGTCGACGGCGCAGCCGAGCAGCCGGAGCAGGTTGGAGTGTTCGGCGGCCCAATCCACGCCAAGATTGAGGATCACCGCTTCCGCGCCTGCGGCCACGAGGGCTGGCCAATCACGACCACC
>CAIJLJ010000051.1 GCA_903821395.1 uncultured Solirubrobacterales bacterium
AACCGAGTGTAAGCGCGGACGCGGTCGAGCGCGCCTTGTCTCCTGCGTGGTGGTTGGCGTGGTGCGGCCGTGGGGACTACCGCGGGCTATTCTCGGAGCTACGAACGCAGAACCCTGTGGCTCGAAAACGCAATGAAACTATTCAAGCCAATCGTCTCTGTCGTCATTGGCTCGCTAAACCGCCGCGAGTTCATCGAAGCGACGATTGAGAGCATCCGGGTGGAGCTTGCGATGCATGAGCGCGAGATCATCGTCGTCGACGGAGGCTCAGATGACGGCACGGTCGAGTGGTTGCTGAGCCAGAAGGACGTGATCACGATCGTCCAGCACAACCGTGGCGTGTGGAACGACGAGCCGATCGAGCGCAAGTCTTGGGGCTACTTCATGAATCTCGGCTTCCGCGCTGCCTCGGCGCCAGCGGTCTGCATGCTTAGTGATGACTGCCTGGTGATCCCCGGAGCAATTCGCAATGGATTGGCGGTGCTCAACGCGGACGAACGGATCGGCGCCGTCGCCTTCTACTGGCGCAACTGGCCGGAGCAGAAGGATTACTGGGTCGGCCGAACCTTTGGAGACCGGCTCTTTGTGAACCACGGGCTCTACCGCGCCGCCGCGCTTCGAGATGCTGCGTATGCGGATGCGGATACCTACGCCTTCTACCACGCTGATGGGGATCTAGCCGAACGGATCATCGAGGCTGGCTGGAGCTGTGTTGATTCCGCTGACTCGTTCATCGAGCATCACTCCCACGCCAACGTTGCCCAGCGGGCAGAGAATCTTCAGATCGCGGCGGATGACTGGAGCGCGTACGTTGAACGTTGGGGGTATCTAGGCGAACCGTCTCAGGACTGGATGGTTCGTCCATACAGGGATCCGAACCGGACGGCCGAGGCCTACTGGGGTCCGCGCCCGGCTGGCGCACGTGCTCGAGCGTTCGGGCAGCAGGTTCTTGCTGCCGTCCGGAGTCCTACCAACCTCGGTAGGACCAAGGACCAGTAAGCAGCCGTGAGCGCCCCCCCGGATATTGAGTCAGACCGCTCACCGCTCGGGCGGGCTTGGGCCGCGCGGCCGCGGCCTTTGCTGATTAAGAACAGATCGGCTTCGGGGGTTCGCCCCGCGATGAGGAGGATCATCAACTCGGTAGTTGACTTGGATCGCCTCAGCAGTTCGCTTCCCGGTCTCGCCGCTTGGTACCGCGACCGCCGCGCCTACATGGAGCTCCCGGGAGCGGAGCGGCTCGACTGGCGTGCATCAGACCCGCAGGTTCACGACCTGACGCCGCGATCGCCGTTTGATCCTCACTACTTCTTCCAAGATGTGTGGGCTGCGCAGCGGGTAGCGGAGCTCGCGCCACAGCGCCACGTGGATGTTGGTTCGCGTGTCGATCTCGTCGGTTTCCTGACGGCGATCACCGAAGTCACGTTCGTTGACATCCGGCTGCTCGAAGCTGAGGTTGAAGGGCTAAGCAGCGTCGAGGGCTCGGTTCTTGAGATGCCGTTCGCCGACCGGTCGCTTGAGTCGGTCTCGTGCCTTCACGTGGCCGAGCACATCGGGCTAGGCCGCTACGGCGACCCGCTCGATCCGAACGGCACCGTGAAAGCGATGAAAGAGCTCCAGCGCGTCGTTGCCCCTGGAGGACAGCTCCTCTTTGCGGGCCCGGTTGGCAGGCGGCAGGTGGTCTTCAACGCCCACCGAATCCAGCCGCCGTCGTCGGTGATCGGGATCTTCGATGAGCTTGAGCTGATCGAGTTCTCCGGCACAGACGACAGCGGCCACTTCAGCCGTCACCGCTCGCCGGATGAGTTTGAGGACGCCGGTTACGCACTCGGCTTGTTCCTGCTTCGCCGGCCCCTCGCCACCGCCTGATGAAGATCCTTTACGCAGCAATGGAGCACGACTACGGCGACGAGTCGCGTGGCCCGAGTTTCGAGCAGACGAACTTTAAGTCCGCGCTCGACGGGATGGGACATGAGGTAGTCCAGTACGACTTCATGGCCCGTGAGAAAGAGATTGGCCGCAGCGCGATGCGCCGTGAGATCGTCGAGACGGCTGCGCGCGAACAGCCTGACGTGACTTTTTTCTGCCTCTTCACCGACCAGCTCGATGTCGAGACGCTGCGCCTCATCAGCGAGAAGGGCGGCGCACCGACGGTGAACTGGTTCGCTGACGACCATTGGCGCTTCGACGACTTCAGCTCAAAGCTCGCGCCCGGGCTTGATTGGTCTGTCACGACCGATCAAGACTCGTTGCCGAAGTATGAGGCGGCCGGGATAGAGAACGTGATCCTCTCGCAGTGGGCCTGCAACCGCTACGCCTACACACCCACCGACGGGCCGCTCGAACACGGCGTCACCTTCGTCGGCCAGCCGCATGCCGACCGCCCGCAGGTGATTGAAGCTCTCCGCGGCGCCGGCATTGAGGTCGAGTGCTGGGGCCTAGGCTGGCCGGCCGGGCGGCTCGATCACGACGAGATGGTGCGCGTATTTGGCACCAGCGCGGTGAACCTAAACCTCGCCAACTCGTCAACGCCGCCGAACACTCTGCGCGTCCGCGTGGGGCGGATGCTCGGCCGCGGGCCGAAGGGTCCGCGGCCAGCTCAGATCAAGGGGCGGACCTTTGAGGTTCCCGGCTGCGGCGGCTTTGAACTGACGGAGCGCGTGCCGCACCTTGAGCGCTACTTCGAATTTGGCAGCGAGTTGGCTGTATATGACGACCTTGACGGACTGATCGAGCAGTCCCGCTACTGGCTTGAGCACGACGAGGAACGAACCAAGGTGGCCGAAGCCGGCTACCGGCGGGTGATGGCGGACCACACGTACGACCACCGCTTTGACGCGATCTTCTCAGCGATGGGGATTGCCTGAAGGTAGGCGGTCTAATTGCCGAGGCGGGTGATCAGGTCGGCGGCCACTCGTTCGATTCCCACCCGCTCGATCAGCGCGTCGTAGTTGGTGGTTGGCAGTTCGTCCTCGCTGGCGTTCCGGAGCGCTTCGGTAAGCGAAGCGACGTTGCGCGGCTGGCAGATGTGAGCTGACGCGCTGAAGAGGGGACCCATGTCGCCTACGTCTGAGAGGACCAGCACACGGTGGTGCGCGGCAGCTTCGAGCACGCTGAGCGGCATTCCTTCGCTGTATGACGGAAGCACAAGGCAGTCGGTCTGCGCGAACAGCTCGCCAATCTGCTCGTAGTCCACGCGGCCGCGGAAATCGACTGCTCCGGTGATGGCAAGCTCGTCGCAGCGAGCCGCGAATGCCTCTGCATCAGGGCCGTCGCCTGCGACCGTCAGGTGCAGCTCGCCGCTGGCTGCGTGAACCTGTGCGAAGGCATCAGCGAGCTCGAAGATTCCTTTAGCGCGCTCGAGCCTGCCGAGAAAGAGCAGCCTGCAAACCCGCTCCGGTGGCGAGGTTGTTAGCCAAGGGCTGGTGTCGATCCCGTTGGGAATCATCGCGAGCTTCTCCGTCGGGTAGCCGAACTCAACCAGGTGGTCGTGGTTGGCTTGGCAGAGCGCGTTCATCACGTCGTTCGAGGAGACGAGCTTGCGGCTGAGGCGAGCGAGAGGTCGGCGCTCAAGTTCGACGACGTCATCCGAGTCGCCGCCCGTCTCGGCGGTAACGAGCGTTGGGAAGCTGATCAGTCGCAGCATTTTGAGTAGGCCTACGACGAGGGCCGGGAGCGTGAAGGTGCGAACGACCGCAAACGCAACGCGGTGCCGGTTGCGCAGCAGCAGCGTCGCGATCGCCCTCGCAACGCGAAGTTGGACCATCAGACTGCGCTGTGGGGAAGAAGCGATTCGGACAATGCGAACTCCGTTCTCCGTTTCCTGCAGTGGCAGGTCGAGGCCGAGCTGTTCAGTGATCACGAGCGGCGAGTAGCCGAGCCGCCTGAACTCTTCCGCTAGCAGCGCGCATTCACGTTCCATCCCGCCAAGCAGTGGCAGGAAGCGTGGAGTGACGATCAGGGCAATCGGTCGTTCACTAGTCGGCGCGATGTCGGTCATGATGGGGACGATCCTTCGCTAGTTAGCCGGGATCGGAACCGGCCGACCATGACTATCACCAATTCACATCCATCGGACGGGCCT
Source organism: uncultured Solirubrobacterales bacterium (assembly GCA_903821395.1). Classification (GTDB taxonomy): domain Bacteria; phylum Actinomycetota; class Thermoleophilia; order Solirubrobacterales; family Solirubrobacteraceae; genus F1-60-MAGs163. The sequence goes on from CAIJLJ010000051.1 coordinate 4,082, forward strand.
CTGCGCGGAGCGACCGCCAGGTGAGTCTTCGAATCCTCCACGCCGTTGAGTTTTACAGCCCATCGGTCGGCGGCGCTCAAGAAGTTGTCAAACAGATCTCCGAGCGGCTTGCGGCGCGCGGTCATCAGGTGACCGTTGCTACCTCGCGGATCGATGCCCGCTCATCGCAAACGATTGGTGGCGTCGAGATCGAACAGTTCAACATCCGGGGCAATGCAGTGCGCGGCCTTGAGGGTGAGGTGGAGCGCTATCAGCGCTTCGTGATTGACGGTGACTTCGACCTCGTGATGACCTACGCCGCTCAGCAGTGGACGACCGACGCGCTGCTGCCGGTCATCGATCAGATCAAAGCGCCGCTGGTCCTAGCGCCGTGCGGTTTCTCGGCGCTCGATAATGAGGCCTACAGCGCATACTTCGAACGGCTGGCGCTCAACCTCCCGCGGTTCGATGCACTGATCCTTCACTCGGAGGGCTACCAAGACGCTCGCTTCGCACGGGCCGCCGGGGCCGCAAACATGCACTTGATTCCCAACGGTGCCGATGAGCGCGAGTTTGGGCAGCTACCAGCTCGCGGTGCGTTTCGAGAGGCTCACGGAATCGCTGAGGACGAGCCGCTCGTTCTAACCGTTGGCGGCCATACCGGCCTAAAAGGCCACGCGCAGGCGATGGCGGCATTTACTCGTGCGACCGAGTGCAGCGGCGCAACCCTCGCGATCATTGCCAACCAGCCGACCGGCCGTGGCTGCGCATTTAGTTGCCGGCGGCGCTCACGCTGGCTCAACCTCACGCGGCGCGACCGCCGGGTTCTGCTCGCCGACCCTCCGCGCGCCGAAGTTATTGCCGCCTACGCCGATGCCGACGCATTCCTCTTCTGCTCGATGGTCGAATGTTCGCCGCTGGTGCTCTTTGAAGCGATGGCCGCCGGGCTGCCTTTCCTCTCGCTGGATGTTGGCAATGCGGCCGAGATCGCGGATTGGGGCGGCTGCGGCGAGATCGTTCCCTCCGGGCGCAACGCGGCCGGCAATGTGACCGCGCCTGCGAGCGCCGTCGCTGAGCTACTTGACGGGCTGCTCGCCGACCCAGAGCGCCGCAGAGAGATGGGCGCGAGCGGCAGGAGCGCCTGGCAGGAGAGCTTCACTTGGGAGCGGATCGCAGACCAGTACGAGCAGCTCTACGAAAGCCTTCTGCGATGATCGGCTGCCACGATGCCTGAAACCAGCCCCCGCGTTGCAGCCGTTGTCTTGGCCCGCGACAGGCCAACCCCGCTGCGGGAGACGCTCGACGCGTTGCTGCTGGAGCAGCCAGACGTGCTCGTGCTGGTCGACAATGACGGCACGCCGGCGGTCAAGCAGCTGCTGCAGGAGGCGGCCAATCACCACCCCGACGCGGAAGTGCTCTCGCTTGACCGAAATATGGGCTGCTGCGGTGGTTTCGAGGCCGGTCTCGCACGCGTCATGGCGCGCAGCGACGTTGACCTCGTCTGTGGTTTTGATGACGACGCGGTCCCGCTCCCGGGTTGCCTACGAGCATTGACCGGGGCCGCAACCTCGCTGCCTGACGTCGGCGCCGTCGGCGCCGTCTCGCACGACCGCTCAGGAACTCTTGCGTGGCCGATGTACGTGATCGGCGAGGATACGCCAGCCGTGACGGTCGAAGATGTAGCGGTGCTTGCCGCGCGTAGGAGCGAGCTGCCGGTGCTCAACCTCGCTTGGCACGGCCTGATGTTCCCCGTTGACGTGCTTCGTCGCCACGGCAACGTCTGGGGCGAACTATTCCTTCAGTACGAAGACATTGAGCTTGGGATGCGACTTCGCGGCGCTGGGCTGAAGGTCTATCTAGTGCCGGCCGCTGAGTGCATTCACCCGCCGCCGCCGGCTGCGCGCGCGGTGATGATCTTTGGCAGGCAGATTGACGTCACCGCGCAGACCCCTGTGAAGGAGTACCTCACACTTCGCAACGGGCTGGTGGTCCGGCAGCGCTACGAGGGCCTTCGGTTCTGGTACGGAACAGGGCCGTTCGTGCTGATCCGAGGCTTCCTCAGCTCACTCGCACTCGACGTTCCTACCCTGCCGGCACTGTGGAACGTCTTCGTTCGCGGCGTGGTTGACGCGATCCGTGGGCGGCTTGGCCCGCCGCCGGCGGCGACGGTTGCGCTCAGCTCGCGTGCTCAAGCGCCTTCCGGTACACCGCCAGGTGCTGCTGCGCCGTCGCCTCCCAAGTGAACCGCGCGGCCTGAAGAAGACCGTCTGCGCGTAGCTGCGCGCGAAGCTCGTCGTCGCTCGTGACTCGCACGATCGCGTCGGTGATCGCATCGACATCGGTTGGGTCGAACAGCAGCGCCGCGTCGCCACAGACCTCGGCAACGGCGCCGACGTTTGATGCCGCCACAGGGCAGCCACAGGCCATCGCCTCGACCGGTGGCAGGCCAAAACCTTCGTAGAGGCTTGGGAAGATCAGCGCCTCGGCCCCGCGGTATAGCGCCGCTACCTGCTCAGTTGTCACGTGGCCGAGGTGGCGCACCCGTGCGTTGTCTGCGGGCAACGGCTGCTTGCCGGTTGCGCCGCCGGTCAGTACCAGGTGCAGCTCTGCGTCATCGATCGCCGCGAACGCCTCGAGCAGGCGATCATGG
>CAIJLJ010000052.1 GCA_903821395.1 uncultured Solirubrobacterales bacterium
AATCGCCAACGTTGTAACCGCAGAACGGCAGCATCGCCATCGGGTCAAAGCGGAGCTGGCCAACAGTGCCGGCGGCAGCAGCTGTCATCTCGGAGCTCATCGTCGCGCCGAGAAATACGCCGTGCTTCCAATCGAACGCCTCACGCACCAGCGGCACAACCGTCGCGCGGCGGCCGCCAAAGAGGAAAGCGTCAATCGGCACGCCGGCCGGGTCCTGCCACTCCGGCGCAATCGCCGGGTCTTGATCTGCCGGGCAGGCGAAGCGGGCGTTGGGGTGCGAGGAAGGTGTTTCCGAGCCCGGCGCCCAGTCGTTGCCGTGCCAGTCGATCAGGTGATCGGGGGCCTCGTCGGTCATCCCCTCCCACCAGATGTCACCGTCGTCGGTTAACGCACAGTTGGTGAAGACGGTGTTGGAGTTGATCGAGGCCATCGCGTTGGGGTTCGTCTTCTCGCTCGTCCCTGGGGCAACGCCGAAGAATCCGGCCTCAGGGTTGATCGCGTAAAGGCGGCCGTCGTCGCCGAATTTCATCCAAGCGATGTCATCGCCGATCGTCTCAACTGTCCAGCCTTCGAGCGTTGGGATCAGCATCGCGAGGTTGGTTTTGCCGCAAGCCGACGGGAATGCGCCGCCGATGTACTTCACTTCGCCTTCCGGCGAGGTCAGCTTGAGGATCAGCATGTGCTCAGCCATCCAACCTTCGTCGCGCGCCATCACTGAGGCAATTCTCAGCGCGAAGCACTTCTTGCCGAGTAGAGCGTTGCCGCCGTAGCCGGAGCCGTAGGACCAAATTTCGCGCGATTCAGGGAAGTGGACGATGTACTTGTCCTCGTTGCATGGCCAGACGACGTCCTCTACTCCTTCGTAGAGCGGCATTCCGACGGTGTGCACGCAGGGCACGAAGTGGCCGTCGCTGCCGATCTGTGCCAGCGCCTTGGCGCCCATCCGCGTCATCACGCGCATTGAGGCAACGACGTACGGCGAGTCGGTGAGCTGCACGCCGATGTATGACTTATCGGAGCCGAGCGGCCCCATGCTGAAAGGCACCACGTACATCGTGCGGCCGGTCATCGCTCCCTCAAAGAGCTGAACCAGCTTGTCGCGCATCACGGCCGGCGCTTCCCAGTTGTTGGTTGGGCCGGCGTCGTGCTCTTTCTCGGAGCAGATGTAGGTCCGGTCCTCGACGCGGGCAACGTCGCTCGGATCGGACCAAGCCAGATACGAGTTGGGGCGCTTGGCGTCGCTGAGCTTGCGGAAGGTGCCTTGGTCTACCAGCAGCTGGCAGAGCCGTTCATACTCCTCGGCCGAGCCGTCGCACCAGACAACGCTCTCGGGCTTCGTCATCGCAGCGATCTCGTCAACCCAGGCGACGAGCGCTTCGTGTTCTGTGGGAACGGCTGTATCAGTCATTTACTTGAGGCTCCTAAGCGGCGGCTTCGCCGGGCTCGCGGCGGGGCACCAGTACGAGTCGCTTGAACTCGGCTACCAGCACACCCTCTTGATTGAAAACTCGGGTGTGAACCTTAACGACGCCGCGGTCGGGTTTGCTCTTCGATTCCTTCTTCTCGAGCACCTCCGTCTCGCAGAACAGCGTGTCGCCGTGGAAGACCGGGTTGGGGTGGCTGAGCTCCTCGGTTGCGAGGTTTGCGATCGCCTTGCCGGAGATGTCGCTGACGCTCATTCCTAGTGCCAAGGAGTAAACCAGCGGGCCCACGACTACGTTGCGCTTCTGCTGCGACTCGGCGGCATAAACGTCGTTGAGGTGGAGTGGGTGATGGTTCATCGTGATCAGGCAGAAGAGGTGATCGTCGGACTCGGTCACGGTCTTGGCCGGCCAGTGCTTGTAGACGTCGCCTACTTCAAACTCTTCGAGGTAGCGCCCGTAAGGGTGGCCGCCGGAGCTCTCACGCTCGCGTTGATCTGTGGTGAAGCCGGGTTCTGACATGCGGTTGGTCGATCTCCTGCGTCGCGGTTAACAATTCGTATTCAGGGAGCCTGCCATACGAGCGAACAATTCGGCGCGACGTCTAATAACGTGGTTGGCATGAGACACCCAAGAGACTTCTTCAAGCCCCTCGCAATCGGCGCACCGGACCCAGTCATGGAGATCCCGTTCACGCCCTCGCGGATGATCCACTTCTTCGATCCGAGCAACGAAAAGATGGCGGCCAAGCTGCCCGACATCGCCAAGCAGACCGACATTCTGCTCGGCAACCTTGAGGACGCCGTCTCGGTTGAGAAGAAGGAACCGGCCCGCGCCGGCCTCGTCGAGATCGGCAAGAACATCGACCTTGGCTCGACCCAGCTCTGGACGCGAATCAACTCGCTTGAGTCACCTTGGGTGCTCGACGACATCACAACGCTCGTAACCGAGATCGGCGACAAGCTCGACGTAATCATGGTGCCGAAGGTTGAGGGCGCGTGGGACATCCACTACGTAGACCGCCTGCTCGCCCAGCTTGAAGCGAAGGCCGCCGTCAAGCGGCCAATCTTGATCCATGCCCTGCTTGAGACGGCGCTCGGCGTAGCGAACGTTGAGGAGATCGCTTACGCCAGCCCAAGGATGCAGGG
>CAIJLJ010000053.1 GCA_903821395.1 uncultured Solirubrobacterales bacterium
CATGACGCTTTTCACGATCTGCGCCTTCGTCGGCCTCGACACGCTCGGCCTTGTTGCTTCTTACGGTCCGCAGGGGTTCCTCTGGCTCGTTCTCCTCGCAGCGCTCTTCGTTCTTCCGTACGGCGTGTTGATGTCAGAGATCGGTAGCGCCTTTCCCGAGGAGGGTGGCCCGTACGAGTGGGTCAAGCTCGCCTTCGGTCGCTTTCAAGGCTCGCTCGCCGCGGTTCTCTACTGGTTCACTAACCCACTTTGGGTCGGCGGCTCGCTGGCCTTCATCGCTACCGCTGCGTGGAGCAGCAACATCTCGAATATCGATCCAGGCTCAGCCGGCGATTACATCTTCAAGCTGATCTTCATCTGGTTCTCGATCGGCGTTGCGATCGCAGCGCTCAAGCGTGGTAAGTGGATTCCCAACATTGGCGCGATCATGCGGATCATCGTGCTCGGACTGTTCTCGATAACGGTGATCATCTACGGCTTCCAGAAGGGCTTTAAGGGCTCGGTAGTTACTGACATCACGCCAACGATGTCTGTCTTCCTTGCTCTGGTTCCCCTCCTGCTTTTCAACTACGTCGGCTTTGAACTGCAGAACGGTGCTGCAGAAGAGATGGAAGATCCGCAGAAGGACGTACCGATGTCGGTTATGCGAAGCGGCGTTTCCGGCGTGCTGATGTATGCCGTGCCGATCTTCTGCATCCTGCTGGTACTGCCGCTGAGCAAGGTCACCGGAATCGGCGGCTTCCTTGACGCAGTTGGCGTCACCTTCACCGTTTACGGGAGCGCAGCGAACATCATCCTGAAGTTTGTCGCGCTCGGCTTCATCTTGACGTTGATTACCTCCGGCTCGGTCTGGATGATCGGCAGCGACCGCGTGCTCGCCGTTGCCGCTTACGACGGCGCCTTTGCGCCCTTCTTCGGCCGTTTCAATGCGCGTCTTGGGACCCCGGTGCGAGTAAACGTGCTGTCAGGGATCGTCGCTTCGGTCTTCATGATCGCCGCCGTCGCGCTCTTCAACAACGGCGCGGATTCAAAGTTTTACATCGTCCTCACGATCGCGATCTCAACGACGCTGCTGTCGTATCTGTGGGTATTCCCGGCTGCGCTGAAGCTGCGCTATAGCCACGGGCACGTCAAGCGGCCTTATCGCGTTGGCGTGAGCGGCAACGGCCGGATGATCGTCGCCGTGGTTCTAACCACGTTCTGGGTAGCTCTCGGCAGCTGGGTCGCGGTATTCCCGGGAACGCTTGAGAGTCTCTTCGGCGTCAGTTACGACTTCGCGGGCACCTGGGGCACCGGCCGCGGAACCTATGAGCTATTGACGATCGGCACGCTGGTTGTGATCGCAATCGTCGCGGTGATCGGATATGCGATGGGCGCTGGCGTTAGGCGTGATCAGGTCGCGGTGGCGATCGAGCCGGGCGCCGATGCTGGCTCCGCTTAGGGCCACCTCCCGCGGGGCCACGGTGGCTATCCGGCCAAGCGCTCTTGAACGGTAATCGGCGTGCCACTGCTCATTCAACTTGGCCTGATCTCTTTAGCGCTCGCTGGCCTATCGGGCTGGCTGGTGCTTGCCGCAACCCGCAAGGGTGAGTGGTTCCGCGCGCACGGTGTGCCCGTACCAAGGCGCTTCCTTCAGACCCATCTCGATTGGGTGATGATGGGGCTGATTCTCATGGCGGTCCAGCTGGCCGCGCCAAGCTCGCCGGATTGGATTAAGGGGATGATCGCGTTTGGGGCGATCGTCAACCCGCTGCTCTTCCTCCCGCTTGCCTTCAAGCCGGAGGCCGAGAACAGCCCCGCGTATGTGGCTGTTGCGGTCGTTTCCTTCAGTGCGCTGAGCATTGGCCTACCGGCGCTCGCGATCTGGGCGCTCTGAAAGCTAGTCGGGCTGCGCTTCCAGTTCAGGCGGGAGCTACTTCCACGCCCTTCCAGAAGGCGATTCGATCCCTGATCTGTTCGGCTTCCGGCTTGGGGTCCGGGTAGAACCAGGCAGCGTCGCGGTTCGTCTCGCCGCCGGCCTCGATCGAGTAGTAGGACGAAGTCCCCTTCCAAGGGCAGATCGAGGTGGTCTCTGAAGGCAGCAGCGTCGCCGTCACCGACTCGGCGGGGAAGTAGTGGTTGCCTTCTACTACGACGGTCTGATCGCTCTCTGCGAGCACTTCGCCATTCCATTTAGCCTGCATCTTCTGAGCCATTTTCTTCTCCCGGGGTTATCGAGTCCGGCCTTGAGGCAGCCGCTTTGCAGAGGTTAGCCACTGACCTTCGGTGGTCTGCAGGAAGGCGCGTAGGCCAGTGCTCTGCGAACGAGCTTCTGGAGGCGATGATCAGTGCCTCCGACTTAGGAAGCGGACGCAACCGGCACATATTTTGCCCCAAGCCTGTACGGTTTATCGATGCATAAGTTTCCAATCCTTGCCCTCGTCGCGCTAGCCTGCTCCGCGATTGCCGTAGCGCCTGCCGAGGCGCGCAAAGTCGGCGCCGGTAAAGGAAATCAGCCGAACATCGTCGTGATCATGACCGACGATCAAGCCGCCGCTGACCTCGTAAACATGCCGAACGTCAAGAAGTTGCTCGCCGACCGCGGCACGAGCTTCTCTGACGCGGTTGATTCATTCCCGCTCTGCTGCCCGGCGCGCGCGACCTTCATCACAGGGCAGTACGCCCATAACCACGGGGTCGTAGGCAACTTCTATCCACACGGCTGGTACGGGATGAAGGACCGCGGCAACATTCTGCCGACTTGGCTTCAGAAGTCTGGCTACCGCACAGGCATGGTTGGCAAGTGGCTCAACGGCTACGGCGCACTGACCGGCAAGGGTGAGAAGCCGAAGGGCTTTGACATCTGGCGTGGCCTGCTCGACGTCTCCGCCTACGACTACTTCAACTTCGTTATGAGCATCGACGGTAAGGGCGAGAAGACTTGGGGCGATTCGGTCTTCGCTCACAAGCTGGTCCAGTTCGCAAACATTCAGGTGGTCGACAAGCCTGAACCGGTAGTGCTGGCCGTGATCAAGAAGCTCCAAGAGGTTTTCGGCCCCGCTCCGTACACCTACTTCGGAAGTCAGAACACGAAGGACTACACCGTTGACGTAACCGGGAACGTGTTCACAGACCTTCTCGACAAGGAGAAGAGCCAGACGAAGCCATTCTTCATGTGGTGGTCGCCAGCCGCCGCACACCGCGAGGACGTCGCCACCTCTCCTGCGCTGCTCGGCCGCAAGGGAGTAGACCCGCGGCCCGCTCCGCGCTACGAAGCGAAGAGCAAGAGCTACACGCTGCCGCGGCCGCCGAACTTCAACCAGAGCGACGCAAGCTTCGCGAAGCTGCCTGCCAACATGACTAGCAACCTGCCGACGCTAGACGATAAGGCGATCGCGCAGTTGCAGCTCGATTACGAAGGCCGCACCGGGTCGCTGCTGGCGGTTGACGACCACGTCGCAAAGATCGTCAAGAAGCTCAAGGACACCGGGCAGTACGACAACACGACGATCATCTTCACCTCCGACAACGGCTGGATGCAGGGGCAGCACCGCGTCCCCGGCGACAAGTTCCTCCCTTACGAGGAGTCGCTGCGTGTTCCGTTCATCATCGCCGGCCCCGGCGTGCCTAAGGGCCGCAAGATCAAGGGCCAGGTAACGAACGTTGACTTCGCGCCGACGATTCTCGACCTCGCTAACGCGAAGCCTGGCCGCGCGATGGACGGCGTTTCGTTGCTCGCCACGGCCAATAACCCGAAGAAGCGGCCGGACCGGGCGATCTCGATTGAGGCGCCGGAGCCGCTCTTCACGAGCCCGTCGATGCCGACGAACAAGTGGGATCAGGCCTACAAGGGTGTCCGCACCGACGACTGGAAGTACGTCGTCTACAAGGTCAGTGGTGGCGAGGAGCTCTACAACCTCAAGGCCGATCCATACGAGATCAATAACCTCGCGGCCGACCCTGCCTACGCGGCAATCAAAGCGAAGATGATCGCCAAGCTGGCGAAGGTCAACGCTTGCGCCGGCGCCGCCTGCCGTTCTGTCCCGGCAAATTAGGTTCAGCCTCTTTCGCTTGGAGCGGCGCCGCGGCTTAGGCCAGTGCGCGGCGCACAAGCTTCTGGAAGGCGACGATCAACGCCTCCGACTTCGGCAGCGGCCGCGCCGACGCAATCGCGCCGGAGGCCATTCCTTCCTGCATCAGCGCGCAGAGAGCGTTGTCTTCTTCCATCACTTGGATTCCAAACTCCGTTAGCTGCTTGATGTACTCATCGCTGGCGCCAGGCATCTTGAAGAAAATGCAGCGCGCTTTCGATTGGCTAACTCCGGTCGGCCAGTACCAGGTGATCTCCATCGCGCCCTCGCCCGGGTAGACGCTGAAGGTTGTGGCAGGGAAGAGCAGGTGCCAGTGGCTGTCGGTGATTGGGCCGTCAGCGGTGGCGAGGATCTTCTGCTGCTGCTCAATCTTTGAGGTTTCGCGCACCGGGGCGTTAGCTGTCAGCAGAATCCCGTCGGACGAAAGCGCGTAACGCTCGGGCGAGACGTCAATCACCTGCGAGAAGTCCTTGTGAACTGTGGCGCAGTGGTAACACTCGAGGTAGTTCTCCATCAAGATCTTCCAGTCGCAGTCAATCTCCCACACGAACTCCTCCGGCATCGGCTCAAGCTGATCGAAGGCGAAGCCGTAGCGCTCGACCGACTCCTGCATCGTCGCCAGTTCAGCGGTGGGCGGCTCAGCGTCGGCGTCGAGGTTGACCATCAGCAGCGGGCCCCACTCGAGCA
>CAIJLJ010000054.1 GCA_903821395.1 uncultured Solirubrobacterales bacterium
CACCGATTAGGCGGATCTCGCTCGATCGTCAGCCAACCGTCGCTCTTCCTCCATCGCAAGATGCCGTCGCAATGGCCAATGGTGGCGACCGCAGCCTCGCAGCGGCGGCCAGGCCAGCTCGGGGAATCCCGGGCCCAGAGCGCATGACGATTGATCAGCTAAGCGTCTTCTACGGCGACAACGAAGCGGTTAAGAACGTTTCGCTCCCAATCCGCCAAGGCGAAGTGCTGGCGCTGATCGGCCCGTCCGGGTGCGGCAAGACAACCCTGCTGCGGACGCTCAACCGCCTGACCGAGCTGACCGGTTCAGCGCGGCGTGAAGGCAGAATCACGCTCGACGGCGAGGACATTGACTCGCTCGAAGTAACCGAACACCGCCGCCGCGTTTCAATGGTCTTTCAGCAGCCAAACCCGTTCCCGATGTCGGTCTTCGACAACGTTGCCTACGCGCTACGCGAGCAAGGGTCAAAGCGCCCGAAGAAGAAAGTCCTCGAGCCGTACGTCGTGGATGCGCTCCAGCGCGCAGGGCTCTACGACGAAGTCGCCTCGAACCTTGACCACCCTGCGCTGCGTCTCTCCGGCGGCCAGCAGCAGCGGCTCTGCATTGCCCGCGCACTGGCCGCGCGACCGGAGGTGCTGCTGATGGACGAGCCGTGCTCCGCGCTCGACCCCAAGTCAACCAATGTGATCGAAGAGTTGATCGTCGACCTGCGCAAGGAGCTGGCGATCGTGATCGTTACTCACAACCTCCAGCAGGCTTACCGCGTTGGCGACCATGTCGCCTTCATGTACCTCGGCGACCTCGTCGAATACGGTCCAACGGACGAAGTATTTGACAATCCAAAGGCCGCGCGCACGCGCGACTACATCGGTGGCGCCTTCGGATGATCCTCCGGCTGACGACGATCGCCGCGCTGTGCACGACCCTGCTGATCGGCGTCTCGGCCTGCGAGTCAACCCAAGAGACAAGCCAGCGACTCTCACTCAACGCAAAGAAACTGCTCAACGTGGAAGGCCTGAAAATCACCAATCAAAACAAGACAATTCGGGTCGCCTCAACACAGGCGCTACACGATCAGTATGGCTCGGCGGTCGTGGTCAATCTCGTCAACAGCGGAAAGACCCAGCTGAACGTGCCAATCGGAGTCGCTCTGCTGGGCAAGGGGAAGAAAAAGATCTGGGACAACTCAACGCCAGGACTCGACGTCTCGCTTATCAGCGCCGCTGCGGTTGAGCCAGGCAGCACTTTCTGGGTCAACAACCAGATCCAGTCGCAAGAGAACCCGCGCAGCGCAACGGCAAAGGTCGGGGTCAGCGATGCGGCACCAAAGGCTCCGCTACCGCAGATCAAGCTGACTAAAGAGAAACTGGCTAGCGATGTTTCGGGCGCCTACCTCGGCGGAGTGGTCACCAACAATTCGAAGATCGTCCAGAAGCGCCTTGTCATCTCCTGCGTGAGCACCAGCGGGCAGACCGTGAAGGCCGCGGGCCGCGCGATTATCGAGCGCCTGCTGCCGGCCCCGACAAAGAAGCCAATCCTCTTCCGCGTCTACTTCATCGGAAACCCAAGCGGCGGAAGCCTCAAGTGCGAAGCGCCACCAACAACATTGACAGGAGCGTGAGTAAGTCATGGCTATAGACCCAATTCAACCTTCGCCCGCAGGCCTCGCGGGAGGCTCCTGCACTAGCTGCGGAGCGCCGCTAAGCCCAGATCAGCGCTACTGCCTCGGTTGCGGGACACGCCGGAGTGGAGCTGGCCTGCACTTCCGCCAAGTCCTCGCCTCCGACGGAGCTGCGCCCAGCAACGCGAACGCGAACGCATCCGCTGCGAAGAGCGGGGCGGCAGCGAGTGATCCGAATAGGTCATCGCTGCCCGCGCTGGCATCGATCGCCTGCCTCCTACTCGCGCTGGGCGTTGGAGTCGTGATTGGTAACTCGGGCGGCAGCACCAGCACCACCGCAGCGCCGCAAGCGGTGGGCGTCGCACCGGCCGCAGCAACGACCGACACGACCGCTGCCGCCAAGACTCCTACGGCGAAGAAGGCTGCCGCTACCACGGGCGCAGCGACGGCGACGAAAGCCGCTAACCCCGCGCTCAAGAAGCTGGACAGTCTCTCCCCCGCCGATTATCAGAAGCAGTCATTGAAGCTGCCGAAGGTCGTCGGCACAGGCGGCGCACCGCCGCCCAAGGACAACAAGGCGCCGGCCAACGGCGGTTCCTTCCAAACGATCGGATGACAACGAACATGTTCGAACGACTGCGCAAGAACGGATCACCAGCAGCTGGCCACCAGATGCAGGGAGCCGACTCGACCCCTTACACCGAAGTGCACCAACGCCGCGACGAGCTCGCTGCGATCGTTGCCGAATTGACGTGGGACCTCGGCGGGCTGACCTACGAGATGGCGATCCGCGATCATTTCCGCATCGACGTGTTGGTTCGGAAGGCCAGTGAGCTACAGGAGGTTGACGCCCAGCTCGGTGAAGTTGAGCGCCTGCTCGCAGCCGATTACGAGGGAATCAGCGGCGGATGCCGTGCCTGCGGGGCGCCGCACAGCCGCGGCGCCGTCTACTGCTGGCAGTGTGGCCACCAGATCCTGGACGAAGCTCAGAGCGCAGTGGTTACCGGCGTAACGGCACCCTCCGAGGTTCCGGTTGCTGCGCAGCCGGAACCTCAGCCGCAGCCGCCCGCCGAACCGCGGATCCCAGCGCCGCCGCGGACACCTCAGCCACCGCGTCAGTAGGCGCGTACGCGCCACGACCGGGCGCAAGCTTGCAGCGCTAGCGGCGATGGGCGATCCGCGCGTATCTTTCAGCCGTAGAGGGTGTAGGTAGTTAGCGGTGAATAAGAGTTTTGTCAGATCTTCAGGATCTCTTTACCACCACAGTGATACTTAGTTTCAGAGCGTGATCGACGGGCAGTGTGACTGAGGTTGCACGCGCAACGATTTTCCGCTACAATTCCTACTAAGGAAATCGGATATGGAATCAACAATCAACATCTCATCCTCCCTGCCTGACGAGGTACGCGAACCGACCACGGTCGCAGACCCCGTTGATCAGCTACTGCGGCGTGCGTCGCAGTACCGCCTGCTGCGCCCAACCGAAGAGCTCGAACTCGCTAAGCGGATCGAGCGCGGTGACCTGCGCGCTAAGGAGCTGATGATCAACTCCAACCTGCGCCTCGTAGTTTCGATCGCACGCCGCTACCAAGGCCTCGGCCTCGGCATGTCGGACCTTGTCCAAGAGGGCATGATCGGCCTGATCCGCGCAGCCGAGAAGTTCGACTACCGCAAGGGCTTCCGCTTCTCGACCTACGCAACGCTTTGGATCCGTCAGGCAATTCAGCGCGGCCTTGACAACACGGCCCGCACCGTTCGCCTGCCCGCCAATGTTGCTCAGCAGACGCGCAAGGTTGAGCGCGTGGCTGCCGACCTAGCCGCCAAGTTGGAGCGCGACCCAACCTCAGAAGAGATCGCCGCCGAAACCGGATTTGAGCCTGACGAAGTTGAGCGCCTGCGCAAGCTTGATACGAAGCCCGCGAGCCTTGATGCCCGTGTCGGCGAGGACGACTCAGCAAGTCTTGGCGAACTGCTCGACAGCGACGCACCGACGCCTGAAGAGCAAGTTGGCGACGACGACGTCTCTGAACAGATCGACCGCGCGCTCGAGGAGCTTCCAGCTGCCGAGCGCCAGATGATCGAACTTCGCTTCGGACGCCGTGGCGAGTCTCCGCACACGACCGCGCAGGCAGGCCGCCGGCTAGGCGTAAGCACCGCAGAGGCTCAGCGTCTTGAGAAGCGCGCACTCTCGCGCCTAGCGACGCTCGAGCGTATTAACGCTCTGCACGAAGCAGCCTGAGCTAAGGCAACTAGCGCAAGGGCAATCCCCTGCGCTAACCGTGAACCGTGACCGCGACGCTGCGGCTATGCCCCTCCGCGAACGGATGGTCTGGCCGCGGCGCCACTCGCACGCGGAAGCGGTAGATCACGGTCCGGCCGATTGTCGCGGTGAACCGGTAGCGCGCGTGCCAGCGCCCGGCGCGATCACAGCGCAGGCCCTCTGTCTGCACTGGTTGCCACCCGCTGCGCATTGGGTTGAAGCCCTGTAGCTCAAGCTCGCGACCGTGCGCGGGGAGATAGCCGCCGGCGACCCTGCCTGAAAATTGCGCGGACTGGCCGTTTCGAACAGAGCCGCGGGCAACGTGGATCGTCACAACCGCCGGAACGTCGAGCTTCAGCGCATTACTTTCGGCACCGGTGCTAGTAACGCTCTGATCGGCAACGAGTTGAATCGCGCGGCTAGAAGCTGCGGCAAATCTGATCCGAACGCGGCCCGCGCCGTCGGTAACGCGCGCGGTGCGTGCCCGCCACGAGCCGCTGCCTACCTTCTCACGCAGCTCGACGTCGGTCCCAGCCATAGGCAGGCCATGGGCGTCGGTGAGCCGCCCCTCAACGGTTACCAGCCCGCCAAGCTTGACGCTCAGCTGTGGGCGCGACTTCCCGTCGGCGGCTATCAACGAGGCAACCAACTTCGGCTGCATCCTCAACGGCAGCGTGATCAAACCAGCACTCCCGTCAGCGAACTGCGTGATCATGCCCTCGTTGCCAGCGCAATCGGTTACGCGAAAACGGACCTGGTACTGCCCGGCCGGCAGGCGATCGTCCGGCACCAGCCCGGAGACGGCGTGCGGTTCGGCGTGACCTTCGACGTATTCCCAATTTCGATCACCGGCGCGGCGCAGCTCAAGCACCGCTGAGGCGATGCAGCCTTCGTCAACAGTTGCCGTCAAGCGGCGCGGGTCGCTGGCCTCGGGATGGACAAGTGCTCCGGTCGGGCGCTGGCGATCAATGCGGTAGCTCACCGTCTGCGGGGCGCTGACGTTGCCTGCAGCATCGACCGCGCGCGCAGTTACAGCGTGGATCCCATCGTCGTTGAGCGTGAATGCTGCGCTGGCACCTCGGACTCGCTGCGTCTCGCCGTCGTCAATGCGGTACTCGACGTAAGCACCCTCGGTAACGGGGCGATCGTCAGCGGCGGGGTTCATCCCTGACAGACCAACTTGGTCGGTGGCTTTAGCAAGCAGCTCGATCGGGCGCGGGAACCACTCTTCTCGTTGCGGCTGCTGGCCTGCAGCCGGAGCGAGCGCGAGCGATGGCGCTGTCCGATCTATGCCGACCTCGACTCGCCCCACGTCAGCCGAGGCGAGCCCAGCTCCGCTCACCGCCCGTGCACTAACGACTGTCGTCCCCTCAGGCAGCTGCTCAAGGCTGACCGCGGCGTGCGCGCCGCCGGCGCTTGGTGCGAGGCCCGGGTTACTGCCATCGGTCGTCACCGCATAACCGGCAACCCCTGACGGCCCCTGCGCCGGCGCAGAAGCCGGGCTGAAGCTAACCGCTACCGGCGCACGCCCATCACTCCAGCGCGCGCCGCTAACCACCTGTGCCGGCCCGGGGACGGTCGGGTCGTAGCGCAGCGGCGGTGACCAGTCGCTGAGCTGCCCCTCGCGCAGCGCGTCGCTAGCAGCCACGCGCACCTGCCACTCGCCGGGGGCAGGCAGATGCAGCGTCACCTGAGGCCCCGGAGCGGCA
>CAIJLJ010000055.1 GCA_903821395.1 uncultured Solirubrobacterales bacterium
GGGCTTTCGGCTGAAAATTTTATTTCCTGGATTTCTGCCCAGGAAAATATTTTTATTCCGAGGTGGGGATGAGGGTGGTTAGAGCCCGTAAAATCTTGTGCCCCACCGAAGCCCGATTTCTAGGGCTCTGAGCAAAAAGTTTCGAATCGACTCATGTGGCCTTCGAAACTGTTTTGGTGGCCGTCGAAACATTTTGCTCGCGCCACCGCCTGGCGGCCCATTCAGAGCCGAAAAAGCTCCCCAAGATCATCACGCGACTCGCAGCTGAAGCCGTTCTCTTCGAGCGTCTGGATGATTTCGTCTTCGTCGTAGGCGCTTAGGGTCCAGCCTGAGTCGAGCGCGCCGCTGTATTCGGTTCCTATCTGCTGGAGCACTGATTCGGGGATGAACTCGTCGGCGATCTGGTGGTAGTAGATGACGGGCCAGTCGTCGAGCTCGCCGCCGACGGCCTTCTCCGCTTCGAACTCGCGCGGATGGATGAAGCGCTCGGAGACGTTGGCAAACTGCTCGTCGGTCAGTGCGGCGCGTACATCGCCCCAGGTCGCGCAGCCGGGCAGCACTTCGCGCAGCGCGAACGCCTCCTCTACTAGCGCCTTCGGCGCGAACAGCATGTTGTCGGCCTCGTCGGTGTAGTAGACGAGCTTGCGGTCGAGTTTGTCAGTCATATTGCGGAGCCTTCCATCGTTGGTTGAGTATTTCCAGTGACGTTGCGACAAGTGCGCTGGCTTCTACGTCGGCGTCGGCCGGCCCGCGCACCGGCAGCCCCCGAGCTCGGTCAGCGCGAAGGGCATCACTTCGAGGTTGCACCGCTTGCACCACTCGCGCACGCATCTGACGCTCCTTACCTCGGCGCCGCAGAGGCGGCAGTTGCCGACCATCAGTTTGTTGTCGCTTCCGTCCGGCAGCGCGAGGAACTGGGGTTTGTAGACGTCGACCATCTTCCAGCAGCTGGTGCAGTAGGCGGTCGTGTCTTCTTTGCGGGCTGAGCGGTCTTCGTGGCTCATTGGTTGCTCACCTAACCCGCCGGGCGGAAGACGAGGAGGCCCTGCGCTACTGCGGTCTTGTAGTTGCCCTTCGGCAGCTCTGAGAGCGGTTCGCGGATCAGCTTGTCGATCGCGCGATTCATTGGCCGCGCCCCGAGCGACGGGTCGCTTTCGTGGAGCGCCACCAGCTTCGCGACGGCAGGTGTGAACGTGACGAGGTAGCCGGCGTCAACCAGTTCTGCTGATACCTGCTTCAGACGTGTCCTGGCGATCTGCGTCATTACCTCGTCGCTGAGCGCGTTGAACACAAAGGCCTCGTCCACGCGGTTGAAGAGCTCCGGCGGAAGTCGGTGGCGAACAGCTGAGATCACCCTTCCCGCACGCTCGGCGTTCGCTGCTTCGCTAGTGACATCGGTCAGATCGGCAAAGCCGAAGTCGTTATTCGCGAACGCCTGCGAGCCGATGTTCGATGTCATCACGATCACCGTCTTTGAGAAGTCGGCGACGTAGCCGCTGCTGTCGGTCAAACGACCCTCGTCGAAAACCTGCAGGAACGTCTGCCAGATCTCAGGGTCGGCTTTCTCGAACTCGTCGAGCAGGATCAGCGTGTGGGGGTTACTCCCGACTCGTGTTGTCAGCCAGCCCGCTGGCCTGTCGCAGCCGCGGTAGCCGGGGGCCGGCCCAATGATCCTTGAAATCATCCAGTCGTGGCTAAATTCGCTCATGTCGAGCCGGATCATGTTGTCGCCCGGCTCGAAGATCGTGTCCGCGATCGCTTTAGCCATCTCGGTCTTACCGACCCCTGTCGGACCGGACAAAACAATGATTTTCTTTTTTTTCTGATAAATAGGAATTTTTTGCCGCAAAGGCGTGGCGAATGGATTGAGAAGGCTCTGAAGTTCTTTATTCTCGAACAGA
>CAIJLJ010000056.1 GCA_903821395.1 uncultured Solirubrobacterales bacterium
AACAACGCACCGGTGCACGTCTTTTCGATCGCACGCGTTTGGGGCACGAGCTTTGGGTTTCCAAATCCGGGTCTGATGCCAAACCAGCACGAGTGGCAGGAGCAGCGCGACATCATCAACAAGGCAATGAAGGCGCTGCAGAAGCGTGGCGTTGCCGCGAGCGCTGGCGTCGTTGGAACGCGTCAAGGCGCGAAGCGAATTGTCACCGAAGCAACACGGCTCGGCTGCGACATGATCGTGATGGGCGCCGACCCGAAGCGAGGACTGTTCGTGCGAGACATGATGTGGTCGCAGGAGCCATACCGCGTTGTGCGCCGCGCGAAGATCCCCGTGAAACTTGTAGTCGAAGAGACGACCGAGACCGAATCCGGCCAGAAGAGAGGCAACTAAATGTCAGCCAACGCCACGCTTAATGAAGACGATGTACGCAAGATCGTCAAAGACGAGGGGATCGAGTTCCTTTTCGCCCAGTTCGTAGACATGCACGGCAAGCCAAGCGCAAAGCTCGTACCTGCCCACCACCTTGATGATCTCTTCACTGATGGAGCTGGCTTTGCCGGCTTCGCTGCCGGCGACATCGGGCAGACGCCTGACAGCCCGGACATGATCGCGATGCCTGACGTCTCGACCTTCACAAGGTTGCCGTGGCTACCCAACATCGCTCGCTTCGCTTGCAACGTGACGGTCGAAGGCGAGCCTTGGCCGTTCTGCCCACGCACGATTCTGCAGAACCAGATCGCCCGCGCCGCGGAGCTCGGATACGAGCTGCGGATCGGAGCAGAGCTTGAGTACTTCCTGCTGCGCCGCTCCGAAGACGGTGGTATTGAGCTGGCCGATCCGCTCGACGATCTCGAACAGCCTTGCTACGACATGCGCGCGCTCACTCGCAATCTCCCGTTCGTGACTGAGGTCGCCAACAACATCACGGCGCTTGGCTGGGACAACTACGCGACCGACCATGAGGACGCAAACGGTCAGTTCGAGCAGAACTGGGAGTACGCCGACGCTCTGACGACCTGCGACCGCGCCGTCTTCTACCGCTACATGGTCGAAGCGATGGCGCAAGAACGAGGCCTGATCGCGACCTTCATGCCGAAGCCGTTTGGGCATCTGACCGGCAACGGTTGTCACTTCCACATGAGTCTTTGGAAGGGCGACGAGAACGTCTTCCATCGCGACCCGGCAGACGACCCGCGCGGCCTCGGTCTCTCTGAGCTCGGTTACAACTTCCTCGGTGGGCTGACGGCCAACGCAACGGCCTACATCGGCATCACCGCGCCTACCGTTAACTCCTACAAGCGGCTCGTCGTCGGTGAGCCGACTAGCGGCTCGACCTGGGCCCCGGCCTACGTCACCTACGGCTACAACAACCGCTCAATGATGCTGCGGATTCCTGACGAGGGACGGATCGAGGACCGCACCGTTGACGGCGCTTGCAACCCGTACCTGGCGGCAACTGCAGTCTTGGCTGCCGGGCTCGACGGGATTGAGCGCGGACTTGACCCAGGCGATCCAACTAGCGAGAACATGTTCAAGACGAGTGCAGATGAGCGCGCGAAGATGGGGATCAAGACGCTCCCTGCGAACTTGCTTGATGCGACGCGCGAGCTCGAGCAGAACGATGTAATGCGGAAGGCTTTTGGCGCACATGAAGGCCGCGACTACATCGATTACTTCATCGAGCGCAAGCGGATTGAGTGGACGACCTTCCACGAGCAGATCTCGAAGTACGAGCTGGATCGCTACCTTCAGTTGTTCTAGGCCAATTCGTCTGACTCGATAGCGAGAAGGTTTTCAATGTGTGGAATCGCTGGACTGTTCAGTAAGTCTTCGTCGTTCGAGGAGCGGCTCGGCGATCACCTCTCCGACATGCTGATTCAGATGGCAGACCGCGGCCCCGATAGCGCTGGCGTGGCCTTCTACCGGAACCCTGCTCCGGTGGGATCGAGCAAGCTGACGCTCTTCTCGCCAGACGAAGGTTATGACTGGGAGCTGCTCGCGGGCGAGCTGTCGGGAGCCTTCGGCGGCGGTAACGGCCCGGAGGTTCGAGCGAGCCATGCTGTGATCGTGGTCCAGACCGATGCCGATGACGCTGGCCGCTGGGTTATTGACAACCATCCAGAGCTGCGTGTGATGAGCGCCGGTGAGACGATTGAGATCTACAAGGAGAAGGGCGACCCACGAGAGTTCGTTGAGCGCTTCGGGCTCCGCGAGCTGAGCGCAACGCACGCGCTCGGACATACGCGAATGGCGACTGAAAGCATCGTCACGACCGAGCACTCGCATCCGTTCTCGACTGGGCTTGACCTCTGCCTCGTGCACAACGGTTCGCTCTGCAATCACAACCGTTTGCGCGAGGAGCTTCGCCGCGAGGGGATCACGATCCAAACTGACAACGACTCCGAGGTCGCCGCCGCCTACCTGACTTGGAAGATGCGCGAGGGTGCCTCGTTGACCGAGGCACTCGAGTCGGCGCTCGATGATCTCGATGGATTCTTCACCTTCGCCGTCGGTACGGCCGATGGTTTCGCTGTGCTGCGCGATCCAATTGCTTGCAAGCCAGCCGTGATGAGCGAAAGCGACGACTGGGTCGCGATGGCCTCCGAGTACCGTGCGATCGCGGTGCTGCCAGGCGCCGAGGACGCGCGCGTTTGGGAGCCAGACCCAGGCCAAGTTTACATCTGGGAGAAGGAGAAGGTCTAATGGGAACCGCTGAGCAGACGGTCGAAGTTGTCGACCTGACCGAAACAACAATCCGTGAGCTCAACCAGCGGCTCCACGACGCCACCGACGGCGGCCCGCAGAACTGGCGCATCACGCACCCGAATGGGCTGCATGCAATCGGCGCCGGTATCAACGCGCCGCTTGAAATCGACATCGATGGCCACGTTGGTTATTACTGTGCGGGAATGAACAAAGAGGCGAACGTCCGGATTCACGGGAGCGCGGGGGTCGGTCTTGCCGAAAACATCATGTCGGGGACGGTGATTGTCGATGGCGACACGAGCCAATCGGCGGGCGCCACCGGCCGAGGCGGCTTGGTTGTCGTGCGTGGGAACGCGGCGGCACGCTGCGGGATCTCGATGAAGGGAGTGAACATTGTCGTCGAGGGGAACGTGGGCCACCTCAGTGGCTTCATGGCCCAGAAGGGAGCGCTCGTCGTTTGCGGCGACGCTGGCGAGGCGCTCGGCGATTCGATCTACGAAACTCACATCTACGTCCGTGGCAGCGTCACGGAGCTCGGCGCTGACTGCATTGAGAAGGACCTCAAGGAGTTTCACACGGCCGAGCTAAGTGGCCTGCTGGCCGAAGCCGGCGTGGATGCCAACCCAAGCGACTTCAAGCGCTACGGCTCGGCGCGCAAGCTCTACAACTTCAGCATCGACAACGCGGACGCTTACTAATGACTAACGAGCCAACGCCAGGCGCAGGAATGCGCGAATCGGCGCTTTTCGATCGCAACGTGATCCATGAGATCCAGCGCAAAGCGCGCGAGGGGATCTACGACATCCGCGGCTTTGGCGCGAAGCGCAAGGTGCCGCACTTCGATGACCTGCTGCTTCTTGGCGCCAGTGTTTCGCGCTACCCGCTCGAGGGCTACCGCGAGCGCTGCAACACGGCCGTGACGCTCGGCAACCGTTATGCCAAGAATCCGATCGAGCTCGAGATTCCGATCACGATCGCCGGGATGAGCTTCGGTGCTCTCTCTGCGCAGGCGAAAGAGGCGCTCGGCCGCGGCGCAACCGCCGTCGGCACCAGCACAACGACCGGTGACGGTGGAATGACAGAGGAGGAGCGCGGGCACTCGGAGAAGCTGGTCTACCAGCTGCTCCCTTCGCGCTACGGGATGAACCCCGACGACCTTCGGCGCGCCGATGCGATCGAGGTGGTTATCGGCCAAGGCGCCAAGCCTGGCGGTGGCGGAATGTTGCTCGGTCAGAAGATCTCCGACCGCGTTGCAGAGATGCGCGACCTGCCGAAGGGGATCGACCAGCGCAGCTCATGCCGCCACCCTGACTGGACCGGCCCCGACGACCTTGAGATCAAGATCGGTGAGCTGCGCGAGATCACCGACTGGCGGATTCCGATCTACGTCAAGATCGCGGCGTCGAGGCCTTACTTCGATGTCGCGCTTGCCGTCAAGTCGGGCGCCGACGTTGTCGTCCTCGATGGCATGGAGGGCGGCACTGCTGCGACGCAGGACGTTTTCATCGAGCACGTCGGCATTCCAATTCTTTCGGCGATTCCCGAAGCGGTTGATTCGCTCAAGGACCTCGGTATGCATCGCAAGGTTCAGCTCGTGGTCTCCGGCGGGATTCGTACCGGGGCCGATGTCGCGAAGGCATTGGCGCTCGGCGCCGACGCTGTTTCGATTGGTGTCGCAGCGATGATCGCGCTCGGTGACAACGCTCCCGAGCATCAACAGGAGTACGAAAAGCTCGGCAGCGGCGCTGGTTACTACGACGACTGGCACGAAGGCCGCGATCCAGCCGGAATCTCGACTCAGGACGAGGAGCTCGGCAAGCGCTTCAACGCCGAGCTCGGTGGCCGGCGGCTTGCTAACTACCTACGGGCGATGGTGCTCGAGACGCAAACCCTAGCGCGCGCCTGCGGTAAGTCTGATGTGCGCAACCTCGAGCCGGAGGACCTCGTCGCGCTGACGATTGAGGCCGCGGCGATGGCGCGCGTGCCTCTAGCTGGGACGAAATGGATCCCCGGACTCAACGGCAACACCGAGTAGCTGCGCGATGCGGCTAGTAGTCGTTCAGCATCTGTTCTGTGAAGGCCCCGGCGCGTTCAACGCTGAGTTCGACCGGCGCGGAGTGGAGCGAGCGATCGTTGAGATTGATACCGGCGAGGCCCTGCCGGACTGGCGCGACTTCGATGGGATCGTCGCTATGGGCGGCCCGATGAGCGTGAACGACGAGGCTGAGCACCCTTGGCTTGTCGATGAGAAGCGCTGGCTTGCCGAAGCAGTGCGCGCAGGTAAGCCCTTCTTCGGTGCTTGCCTCGGCGTGCAGATGCTCGCTAGCGCACTCGGCGCGCGCGTTTATCCGCTAGGCCAATCAGAGGTCGGGCTGCTTGAAGTCCAACGGACGAGTGAGGGACTAATCGATCCCGTAATCGGCGCGCTCGCCGATCCGCTCGTAACGCTGCAGTGGCACGGCGACACCTTCGACATTCCAGATGGGGGAGTGCTTCTTGCGAGCTCGCCGGCGGCGCCGAACCAGGCCTTCCGCTTCGGCGATGCTGCCTATGGAATTCAGTTCCATCTCGAAGTCACGCCGGAGATGGCGGAGCAGTGGGCGGAAGTGCCGGAGTACAGCGCCGCGTTGACGGCGACGCTGGGCGAAGAGGGTGGCAAGGCCTTCCTTTCCGATGCGGTTGCCCGGCACGAAGAGCTGGGCGGGCAGGCGCATCGGCTGATCGGCTCTTGGCTCGATCTGATCGCAGCTCGCAGCGGCCAGTAGCCTGCGCCGTATGGACATCACAGCTTCGCTCTCCGTACTCGCTGGAACGCTCGGGATCTTCATGGGGGCCAGCCCCCTACTGCAGGCCTTCCGGGCGCACCAGCGGCGCAGCTCGGCCGATGTCAGCATGCCGTTCCTAGCGCTGCTTTGGATTGGAGGCGCAGCTTGGCTCGCCTACGGGATTGCGCTCGGCAACATCGCGATGATGGTGGCCAACACGGTTGGCGTACTGGCCTGCACTACGGCGATCGCTGTGAGCCACTACTGGCGCCACGGCGTGGCGCCCGGAGAGGGCTGAATTATCTGGCGCGGCTAGGCCAGCTCTTGCCGCGCGCCGGCTAGAGAGGCGATCGCCTCAACTTCGATCAGCATCTCGGGGAAGACGGGCGTTCCGAGCAGAAGGGTGGAGGCTGGATAAGGCTCGTCGAAGAGTTCCTCGCGCAGCTCTTTGAACTTGCTGTAGTCGCCGGCGCTGACGAGGAAGACGGTCAGCTTCACTGCGCTTTGGAGGTCAGCCCCGAACAC
>CAIJLJ010000057.1 GCA_903821395.1 uncultured Solirubrobacterales bacterium
GCTCGCCTCGCGCTGGCAGTCTCTGGCGATCGAAGCTGAAGACCTTGCCGCAGAGCTACGGCGCTACTGCGAATCACTTGGCGTCGAGCCGGGGTTGCTCGAGAAAACTGAAGAGCGGCTTGCCCTGCTCGATCGCCTCGCGCGCAAGCACGGCGGCTCGTTAGCCGCTGTGCTCACCTATGCAGACGAGTCGCGCGAGCGGCTCGCGTTGTTGACCGATGCCGAGGCATCGCTGGAATCAGCCACCGCCGAGTTGGCGCAGGCGAGGGCTGCAAGTTCGGCGCTTGCTGCAGAGCTCCACAAGGCGCGGAAGGCTGCGGCACCGAAACTCGCAAAGCAGGTCTGTGCCCGGCTCGATGAGCTGGCAATGGTCGGGGCGAGCTTCGCAGTTGAGCTCAGTCAGCGCGACGATGGTTCGACCGGCGCCGACGGCGTCGACTTCATGATCGCGACAAACCCTGGAGTTCCCGCCGGCCCGCTCCGCGAGATCGCTTCAGGTGGCGAGCTATCACGCGTCATGCTCGCACTGCTCGGCGTGGCCAACGACGGTTCAACCACAACGCTGGTCTTCGACGAGATTGACGCTGGCGTCGGCGGCAAGACGGCGCGTGCCGTCGGTGAACGGCTCCGCTCCCTCGCCGCCGACCGGCAGGTGCTCTGCATCACCCACCTGCCGCAGATTGCTTCACTCGCAGATCGTCATTTCTCGATCGAGAAGGATTCTGCGACCGATCCGGTCTTGACTACGGTGACCGAGCTGCGAGAGCCGGAGGTCGTCGGCGAGCTCGTTCGCATGCTCGGCGCCGACGAAGATGACAGCGCCGCGCTGCGCCATGCGCGCGAGCTTCGCAACGCGGCCTAGCTAATTTCAGCTGCGGCCGCCTAAACTCGCGGGGCGATGACGATTCCATCCACAACCACGCCTTCGCCGGTTGTTAGCGGCGCGGTGCGCTCTGGACGGCGGACGAAGAAGCTCGTGCGCACGCTTAGGCCCGGTGAGATCGCGCTGATCGATCACGAGGATCTGGATCGCGTTTCAGCCGAGGATCTCATCACCGCTGAGGTTTGCGCTGTGATCAACTGCAGACCTTCACGCTCTGACGAATATCCCAACATGGGGCCGCTGCTGCTGATCAACGCTGGGGTCTGTTTAATCGACCTACCTGACGATCGTCTTTTTGACCGCTGCCGCGATGGCGACAGACTCGAGCTTCGCGGCGGTGAGGTATGGCGTAACGGTGAGATGCTCGCGGCTGGCGCTCTGCAGGAGCCAGAGCTAGTCCGCGCCGACAATGCGCAGCGGCGCGTCGAAATTGGCGGGGCGCTTGAGGCGTTCGCTCGGAACACGGTCGAACACATGGTCGAGGAGCAGGACCTTCTTTCGGGAAAGATCGATCTCCCTCGTTTCGATACTGATTTTCGCGATCGTCCCGCATTGATCGTCGTCCGCGGCGTCGACCACAAGGCAGACCTTCAGGCACTGCGGCCATATATCCGTGACACGCGCCCGGTGCTCGTTGGTGTTGATGGCGGCGCCAACGCGATCATCGAAGAAGGGTTTAAGCCGGACATGATCGTCGGCGACATGGACTCCGCTTCCGATGGAACGCTCCGCAGCGGCGCCGAGCTCGTTGTCCACGCCTACCCTGACGGCCGAGCACCTGGACGCGAACTGCTCGACAGCCTCGGGCTCGAGCACAAGGTGGTTCCGGCGCCAGGGACGAGCCAAGACGTGGCAATGTTGATCGCTGGCGAGAAGGGAGCGTCGATGATTATCTCGGTCGGTTCGCAGTTCAACCTCGTTGAGTTTCTTGACAAGAACCGCCGCGGGATGTCGTCAACGTTCCTAACTCGTCTGCGGCTGGGGGAGAAGATCGTCGACGCCAAAGGTGTGAGCCGGCTCTATCGTCCCTCTCCGGGACTTTCGCCGGCCGTGATTGTCCTCGGCGCCGGCCTCGTTGCCTTCATCATCGTCGTCTTGGTCACGCCAGCGCTGCGTGACGTGGTTGATCTCCTTTGGCTGAAGTTGCGCGTACTTCTCGGCGGGAACGTTTAGGGTCGCGCGGTGTTCGACTTTCGCTACCACGCCGTTTCGCTGGCCGCGGTCCTCGTCGCGCTAGCAGTTGGGGTCTTGCTCGGCGTTGCGATCGGTGACGCCGGTCTCGTTTCATCAGCCGAGAAACAGGTGCGTGCGAGCCTGCGTGACGACGTGCGCAGCGCGCAGGTTAAGGAGAGGCAGACCTCAGTCCAATTGGCTGACCAGCAGCGCTACTCACAGGCTTCGTACCCGTTCGTTGTTGCTGGCCGGTTGAAGGGCGTCCGGGTTGGTCTGGTCTTCCTAGGGGAGCCGGATGAGGCTGTCGCGGCAGACGTGCGCGGGGCGCTCCAAGGCAGTGGAGGAAAGCTGACAGGCACGCTCGCGGTCCGTCAGCCACCAGATACCGCGGCGTTGGCGGCCAACGCCGGCGCGACGCGCTACAAGACTCTCGACAAAGTCCCGGCCTTGCTCGGTTCTTTCGGCCGGACTATCGGCGGCCAAATGCTGGCCGGCGGTGCACTCCTAAAGAGTGAAGCTAACGCCCTCTTCACGACTAGGGCAGGCGGCCTCGGCCCGTTTGACGCGATTGTTGTAGTGCGCGAGCCGCGGACGCTTACCGGCGCGGACGCGAC
>CAIJLJ010000058.1 GCA_903821395.1 uncultured Solirubrobacterales bacterium
GTCTCGGCCGCCGGCGTCGACTGGCTGCTGGTCTCGGCGCCGCTCAACGTGAGGTGGCTAACCGGCTTCACCGGCAGCAACGGCGTGGCGCTTGTCCCGGCCGATCCGGGGCGTAACCCAGCCGTCCTCATAACTGACTTTCGCTACACCGAACAGGCCGCCGCGCAGGCGTCGTCGTCATGGCAGGTCGAAATCTCCAAGCAGGACCTTCTGGGCGCAGGACTAGCCGAAGCCTTTCCCGCACCAGACCGAGATGGTGATGGTTACGGGGTGATCGGCTACGACGACACTCATGTGACGGTCGCCCAGCTTGCGGCGCTGCGCACGGCGCTTGACGGGCGCGCAGAGCTTGAGCCGGTTAACGGCACCGTCGAAGCGCTCCGTTTAATCAAGAGCGCCGACGAGGTCGAGAAGATCCGCGCGGCCGCGCAGCTTGCCGACGCCGCGCTCGCCGAAGTTCTCGCAGTGGGTTTGATCGGGCGTACGGAGGCAGATGTAGCGCTCGCGCTGGAGTCGGCGATGCGTCGGCTTGGCGCGCAGGAACTGAGTTTCCCTCCGATCGTTGCCTCAGGCGCCCACGGGGCGCTCCCGCACGCCGAGCCGCGCGAGGTACAGATCGAGGCCGGCAAGATGGTCACAATTGATTGGGGTGCAAAGCTCGACGGCTACTGCTCAGATTGCACTCGCACCTACTTCACGGGCGAGGTCGAAGAATCTCAGCAGCGTGGCTATGACCTTGTGCTCGAGGCGCAGCTTGCCGCCGCTGCCGCCGTCACGCCCGGTCCGACCGGCCGCGAGGTTGATCTTGTCGCGCGGTCAATAATTGAGGCGGCAGGGTATGGCGACAACTTCGGCCACGGGCTCGGCCATGGAGTTGGCCTCGATGTTCATGAAGCGCCACGGCTGAGCCGTAACGGTGATGAGCCGCTTGAGGTCGGAATGGTCGTGACGATTGAGCCCGGGATTTATGTCGCCGGTGAATGGGGTCTGCGTATTGAAGATCTACTTGTCGTAACCGCAGACGGCAGCGAATCGCTCAGTGGCCTGCCGAAAGAGCGTCAGCTAGTTAGCTGACGGGCGGCGAGGCAGGTGCTGCGGTTACCGCGGCTGTGTTTCGTAGGAACGACCATCCGAAACCAGCGACGAAGATGATCGTGGCCACAGGAGGTAGGGCTTCAATGGCACCGACGCCGCTGAGCTCGGCGATCTCCGCCAATCCGGAGTAGAGCAGATAGGCCGCTAGCGCCAGTACGAGCAATCCGGTGACTAGGAAGAATCGGCGCAGGTCCAGCTTGATGCTGCCTCGATAGAAGGCTACGCCGAGTCCGATCGAAACGGCACATCCAAGAAGGCCGCCCACGATCGTGGCCGCCGCGCCGCTCTCGCCTACCGATACGAATAGGAAAAGTGCAGTCTCAAAGCCCTCACGGACGACGGCCACAAACGCGACTGTGGCGAGCGCAACCGTTCCTCCGCTTGCAAGTGCTGCGCCCATCTGGTCACGCAGGTCGGTCCCCATCGTTCTCGCTTGGCGCCGCATCCAAAAGACCATTCCGGTTAGGACGCCGGCGGCGATTAGCATCGTGATCGCCTCGAAGAGCTTCTGCGCTGTTCCTTCAAGCTTGCCAAAGGCGGCGAAGAGGACAGTTGCGGCGATCGCGCTGACCAGGATGGCGGCCGCCGTTCCTTGCCATACGGCACGACCGTGACTCTCAAGCGCGCCTGTCTTCTTAAGGAACGCGAGCATCAAACCGATGATTAGGCTGGCCTCGAACGTTTCTCGCAGCGTGATTAGAAACGCGCCCATTGTGCCTTTTCGGTTCGCCGTGCGGTCATCTCTTAGGACACCCTAACAAAGACCAACAACAGGGGTCGGGAATGGTGCTGGCTGCTTAGCTGCGCGGCAACTCAGAGCGGTCACTAGACTTAGGCCGCTGTGGCACGATTTATCACTGCACTAAGCGTTGTGCTGGTCGCCGGAGCGGTCTGCGGTGTTCCTGCGCAGGCACAGACGCCTGTTCAAACGCCGGCTCAGCGGATCGTTGCGGTCGCGCAGCAGGAGCTCGCACTTAACGTCCACGAGATTCCGATGGGCTCTAATAGAGGAGCTCGGATCAGGATGTACGGCCTCGCTACCCAGGCACCTCTGCGCTACTACCCAGCGGCTTGGTGCGCATATTTCGTTTCCTGGGTCACGAAGCAGGCAGGGGTACCAATCGGCTGGGGTGGGCTCGGCGACGGTCTCGTCTCGCGGCTCCGCGACTGGGGCCACAAGACGGGCCTCTGGCAGACCGTGCCAGCGCCCGGCGACCTGATCGCCTACCCCGAGCACATCGGCATCGTCGAGAGTATTCAGCCAAACGGTCTGGTCACGACGATCGAAGGCAACACCGGCGACGCGGTCCGGCGCCGCCTGCGCTTGGTGAAGGGAGCTATGGGCTTCATTCGGGTCGCCGCGCTTGCCAACCTTGAGCCAATCCTCACGGCCCCCGAAGGTCCGGTCTACCGCACCGAACCGGTAACACTAACCGTGCGCAACGCCGTTGCCTCGAAGAGCGCGATCAAGTCATACCGCTGGGACATCAACGGCGACGGTAAGTGGGATCACTCGACGTCAACTGGTGAGATCACGCTCGCGTTCCCGGAGAACGGCAACTTCACAATCAGGGTTCAGATAGTTGACTCAGGCGGCCGGTCGGCCTCGACAGCGATCAACCTGACCGTCGTCAATCGCCCCGGGGTCGTCGGCTCGCCCTGACCGCTCACGGCTCGCTAACGCAGGCACGGTAATCTCAAGTGCCCATGGCACAGATTCAGCTTCAGGCAACACCTAACGACTTTGCAGAGACGCGCGAGTCGCTCCACCGCGTCGCCGAGCAGATCGTCTCACCGGCAAGGGCGGCGGCGACCGGTAAAGCGTTCTCGCTTGTCGCACTGCCAGGCGGTTTCGGCACGCCGGCCCTGCCGGGTCAAGACCGCGTCCGCGTTGACGGACTTGATCTCGTAGTAGAGGGAAGCGATGGCGGTGAACAGCGAGTCAGGCTAACGAGTTTGGCCGAAAGCGCCAGAGCGGTTGGCTTGCCCGCAGACGGGCTCAGCGATGAGCCACTAACTCTGAACTTGGCCGCCGCTGAGGTGCTCGCTGCTGTGTACACGTTCGGCGACGGTGTTCTGCGCGCGCTTTATGGAGAAGCAGAGCCCAGCGCCACCGCAACGATGCCCGAGCTTTGGCCCGAGCATTTCGACGTCGCCATCGAACACGGCGACGCGGCGACCGGCGCGAGGGCGACTTATGGTCTTTCGCCTGGAGATGCCGATCACGCAGAGCCTTACGTTTATGTCGCTCCGTGGAGCCCGCCAGCTGATCTTCGGATCTGGCAGGCCGTCGGATTTACGGGCGCTGAACTCAGCTGGTCGGATCTCGTGACCAGCGATGATCCATCTGCCGTCGCGCTGCAGTTCTTCCGCGAGCACCGCGAAGCGCTCAGCGCCTCCTAGAAGCTCAAGCGGCTGAAGGGACTCGAACCCTCGACCTTCTGCATGGCAAGCAGACGCTCTAGCCAACTGAGCTACAGCCGCAGTGACGGCGGAGTATAGAGCGCTTGCGCGTGGCTACGGAACGACGTCGAGTTGAGCGATCCGCGTGGAGGGATGGAGCTCAACCTCAAAGCGGCCACCGTCCTTGGCGACGAACACAAACCTGGCTGGCTTTCCCGGTGCCACGGGCTCCTCGATGTCGTAGCCGTGGACGTGGACGTCGCCGCTTGTGGCGTCGCTCGTCACGCTGAAGTGCACGGTCGAACCTTGCTTGTAGGTCAGCATCGCGACACCGCCGACCGGCTCGCCGTTTTTGATCACAATCGACTCAGGGTTCTTGTGCTGCGACGTTTGCGTTAGTGCACTAGTGGTGGACGGCTCGTTATTCGGCTTGAGCAGCAGGAAGCCAACCATCGCGGCAGCAGCGACTGCGAGCAAGATCGGCAGCGACTTCTTGGCATCCATATCTCGGATTGTAGCTGCACTCGGCGCGGTCGGCGGCCGTGGTCGCGCTAGTTGACTAAGCACGCTGGAGGTCAAGAACAGAACAACGTTCTATACTTCGACGCATGATTAATTACGCCGGATTTGAACCAGGATTTTACGAGAACCGAGCTGCCATCTATTCGAAGCTCCGCGATGACGATCCAGTGAGTTTTGACGAAGAGACAGGCACCTTCACTCTCTCTCGTTACGAAGACGTCGCGTCCGCCGTAGCCGATTGGCAGACGTATTCGTGTGTAGGGCCGTGGACCAACGAGAACTCCCAGCTTGGTGCACTCGATCCGCCGGAACACGAAGCGCTGCTTGGCAAGGCCAAGGCGGCTCTCAGCGATGAACGCATGCTCTCGATGGAGGATGACCTTCGAGCCGACGCGCGAGCGATTCTCGAAGTCCTCGTAGCTCAGGGCGAGTGCGAACTAATAGTCGACTACATATTCCACTGCGTTGGACGCCTAGAGGGGCGCCTCTTCGGTCTGTCCGACGACCAGGTAGCCGAATGCTTCGAATGCGTCGACATTCTCGGACACGCCCCTGAGCAAGCGCCTGCCGTGCAGGAGCGCCTTGCAGCCGTCTTTCTACCGCTGATGGCGGCTCGCAAGCAGTCGCCGGGCGACGATCTCATCAGCACTCTCGTAACTGAAGGAAGCGACGGAAGTGAGGCGCTTTCAGACCCCTTGATCTTTGGTTTCTTGAACACACTTAACGCTCCGCTCGGTGGCCTTGCTCCGGCTGGGGTCGCAAACAGCGTCGCGCTCATTGGGGCACACCCCGATCAGCAAGCGGACCTGGCCGCCAACCCGTCGCTGATTCCGCAGGCCTATGAGGAAGTCCTGCGATTGGACGGACCGGTTTTCGCTCCCGTTCAGATTCGCGTGCTCACGCGCGACGTCACGCTTCACGGGGTCACGATGCCCGCGGGGGGACTAGTTCATCTCTTGTTCGGAGCGGCAAACCGTGACGACCGGGTAATCGAGAATCCCGAGCAGTTTGATGTTCACCGCGCTCCGTTTCAGCAGCTCAGCTTCGGGCACGGGATCCATGAATGCCTCGGTCGCTTGCTCGCGCGGCTGATAGCCCGTGTGCTCCTTGAAGAGCTGCTTGTTGCGGCTCCTGAGTACTCGGTCACCGAGGCAGGGCCGCCCTTCGAGGCCGCGGCGATCAGGAACGAGTGGCTCAAGGTTTCGTTCGCCTGAGCGATATGCGAGACCTGCGCCGCCACGGCGGCCTAATTCGCGGCGCAACCCAGAGGCGACGACCGGAATCGAACCGGTGTACGCGGCTTTGCAGGCCGCTGCGTAGCCACTCCGCCACGTCGCCAATCGGTTCGAAGCGTAGCGCCCGCGATCAGCGGCGCGGAATGTCCCTGCCCGCGCCGCGCTGATACTCTTTCGCTTCTTCCCAGGGCGATTAGCTCAGCTGGGAGAGCGCCGCCTCGACAAGGCGGAGGTCACTGGTTCGAGCCCAGTATCGCCCATCAGGTCTAGCGTTTCGTGAACTGCGTCATGCCGACGTGCGCGCTGGTACTTTGTCCGTTGCTGGGCCGGTCGAGTTACTTCGGGCTCGCGCCATTTCTTCAGGCTGGAATCAAACTCCCTAAAGGGGTACCGAGAAGCTAATGATCACAACTTGGGCTGAAGTTCCGCAATGGCGCCGGGTTGCAGTCTTGCTGGCGAGTTTGTGCGCCGCGCTCGGCTGCGGAGGCATCCTCGCTGCGTCCGCCCACGCATCGGCGACGATCCTCAGTGGCCTGGATTACGGCGCAGGCCCCGCCGGGGTGGCAATCGATTCGGCGGGGGACATCTACACCGCCAATGGCGCCACGAGCAAGGTTTCGAAGATCACGCCGGAAGGCGTGCGGACTACCTTGCCGATCGCCTTCGGCCTTAGTCCCCAGGGGATAGCGCTCGATTCCGCCGGCAACATCTATACCGCCAACTTCGACTCAAACAATGTGACGAAGATCACGCCGGGCGGCAGCGCAAGCGTCCTCGCTGGGCTAGCAGGTGGTCGCGGCCCAGCGGGCATCGCGGTTGATTCGGCCGGGAATGTTTACACCGCTAATTCCGGGTCGAACAACTTGACGAAAATTACTCCCGAAGGAACGCCGAGCCTCATCGATATCGCCGGCGGCCTTTCGCCGAGGGGTGTCACGCTCGATTCGGCGGGCAACATCTACACCGCCAACACCGGATCAAACAACGTCACGAAGATCACCCCGGCCGGTGCAGCGAGCATTATCGCCCTAGCCGGTGGCACGCTCCCACGCTCGATCGCTGTCGACTCGCTCGACAACGTTTACACCGCCAACTTCGGGACCAATGACGTGACGAAAATAACGCTTGGCGGCACGCCGTCGATACTTGGAAACACCGACACTGGTACTCGCGCGATCAGCGTCGATTCAGCAGGCAACATTTACACCGTAAACATGATCTCGAACAACGTCAGCAAGATCACGCCAGGTGGAGTCTCGAGCGTACTCAGCGATTTGGCTGGGGGCACGGCGCCGGCGGCGTTGACGCTCGATTCGGCCGGCGACATCTACACCGCCAACTTCACGTCGAACAACGTGACGAAGGTCACGCCGACCCTTACGAACGGTACGCCCGACATTTTCCCTGCCCCGCCAGCGCCGCCTTCCGCTCCCTCTGCTGCGGCTGGCAGTCCTGGGAGCGGCAGCGCAACCGTAGTGGCCGCAGGCAACCCAATCTCGGCGGCCTTTGGAACCCCTTCGTCCTACACCATCACCGCTGTCCAGAATGCGTCGAAGCAGTGCGTTGTCACTAGCCCAGGCACGTCCTGCAGTGTTACCGGCCTGACCGCCGGTACTGCCTACACGTTCACGGCTCGAGCAAACCTAAACAGCTGGCAGACCGCAGCCTCCACGGCGTCGAACAGCGTCATCCCTGCGGCCGCCGTTCCTGACCCAACACCATCGCCGACGCCTGCGAAGCCTGCGGTCGCGTGGTCGTCATCTGCGAAGGCGAGGACGGTCAGCGCCGTGATCACTCCAGTGGTCGGCGTGACCTACACCTTCACCGCGAAAAGTGGACGAACGATCAAAAAGGGCTCCTGCAAGAACGTCACGATCAAACTCGGCAAAGCGAAACTCGCCAGGCGCTCTTGCACCCTGAAGCTCACTCAGGGCAAGTGGGTTGCCGCCGTAACTCCAACGCAGCGTTCCGTCAACGGACCCGCGAGCAGCAAAACCTATACATTCAAGTAGCGACTAGTTAAGCCGCTAGCGCCGCGCGCAGCACGCCGGCCATCTCACAGACAGCGTCATGAGAGGTGCGGTTGGCGACGGCGAAGTTGATGAAGCCGTGAATCAGCGAAGGATGACGGCGGAGAGTTACATCTACCCCGTCGGACTTCAGCTTCGCGGCGTATGCCTCGCCCTCGTCGCGGAGCGGGTCGAACCCAGCGGTGATGATGTGCACTGGCGCTAGGCCGGCGAGAGGACCGGCTTTTAGCGGCGAAGCTTTTGGATCGTTTAGGTCGTCGTCGACGCTGAGGTAGTGCTGCCCGAACCAATCCATCTGCGCTTCAGTGAGGAAGAACCCCTCACTGAAGAGGTGGTACGAGGGGTACTTCTCGGCAAAGTCGCAGACCGGATAAATCAGAAGCTGAAAAGCGGGCGCGGGCCCACCGTCGGCGAGCGCCTGCTGGGCAGTGACCGTTGCCAGCTGACCACCAGCGCTGTCGCCACCAACAGCGATCCGCGACGGGTCGGCGCCAAACTCGTCAGCCCGCGCGACTACATCCCGGAAGGCAGCCAGTGCATCATCGGCAGCGGCCGGGTACTTGTGCTCTGGCGCTAGGCGGTAATCAACTGAGAGAACGCGGCAGCCGGAGTGCTGGGCAATCAGGCGACACGGCGCGTCATGCGTTTCGAGATCACAGATCACGAAACCACCGCCGTGGTAGAAGACGAGCAGCGGGCTTGCGCTGTCCTTGCATTCCTCCGGCACATAGAGGCGCGCCCGCAGCGGGCCTTCTGCGCCGGCGACGGTCGTCTCCGTCACGCTCGCCATCGGCAGCTGTGGCGCGCTAATCAACGAACGCGTCTCGGTAACTCCGGCGCGGGCCTGCACAGGACTGAGGCGCTCCATCTGGGGCTGTGGTGCCATCGCCATCAGCTTCAGCAGCAGCTGAAGGCCGGGGTCGAGCGTTTGGCCGTCACGTACGGTTGGCGTGCCGCCCGCAATACGGAGCTGGGCCGCTGGGCCGAGCCGCATTAGGCCACGGACTACGGCTCCCTGAGCTTTGATTGCGGCAGATGCAGAGTCCATCGCGCAGAAGCTAACTGGTTGGCGCCGCCGGTGCGGCGATGAACGCAAGCAGAGCGTCGTTGAACTGAACCGGTCGTTCAAACATAGGAACGTGGCCGGTGTCAGCCATCGTCAGGAGCTTGGAGTTTGGGATTAGGTCGCAGAACTCGAGCGCGTCACCGAGCGGCACGAGAATGTCGTCCTCGCCTTGAACCACGAGAACAGGGCAGCCGATCTCCTGGAGCCGGTGGCGGAAGTCGTAGGCCAGGATCGCTTCGAACGCGTCGCCAAAGCCCGCGTCGCCAAAGGTTAAGAGCTGCTCCGACAGGAGTTCTTTCGAAATCCGCGTCGGGTAGCGCGCGACGAGGCCCATCCCTAGCGCGATGTACCCGGGGCGGGTCAGCATCTTCTTGGCCGCGTTGGGGTCGCTCTGTCCGCGCATCATCAGCTGCCGCGCAAGCGTTTCGCCCGGGCGCGAGTTGGTGACGTTGGCTGAGCTGATTCCAGCCGAGTCCACTAAGACCAAGAGCTCGACTCGCTCAGGGTGCTGGATTGCCACCTCCGCAGCAGTGAAGCCACCCATCGAGTTGCCAACGAGCACCACGGGACCAAGGCCAAGTGATTCGCAGAAGGCGTCGACGGTTGCAGCGAAGGCGGTGATCGAGATCGGATCGGCTGGCATCTCGGAGCGACCGAAGCCGGGAAGGTCGAGCGCGATCGCGCGGCAGTGCTCCGCCGTGCGCGGCAGGTTTTCTAGCCAGTTCTGCCAGGAGCCGCCCAGCCCGTGAATGAAAACGACGGTCTGAGTGCCCTCGCCAATGTCTACGTAGTTGACCGAGCGAGCATTGATCTCCACCTGCTTGGTGTGCGCAGGCCAGTCAACGTCGCGCCAGTCAGGCGTGTCAGAGACGCCGTAGCTGGCGTCAGCTTTACGGGCCGCGCGGTGGCTCAATGGACGCGCCGTCGACGGCCAGACGTTGCGCAGTGGTCCGCGCCGGTATACGCGCTCTGTCGATGCGTCAGCCATACGTCAAAGGTAGCGGAGAGGACGGGTCAAATAGCCACGAAACGGATCATTCTTGGCCGCTCACCGCCGCGTCTGGAAGTGATCTCCCTGCCGCTCGCGTAGCATCAGCCCCGTGCAAGTAACTCTTCCAGACGGGACCGCGCTAGAGCTCGCAGATGGCGCGAGTGGTCTTGATGCGGCCGAGGCGATTGGCCCGGGCTTGGCGCGCGCTGCGCTCGCTTACCGCCAACAAGGCGAGCTGCGCGATCTCGCCGCTCCTTTGACGGCCGACGAGCCGATCGAGATCATCACCAAAACGTCAGGCGACGATGGCCTTGCGCTGATCCGCCACGACGCCGCACACGTTCTCGCGGCCGCAGTGACGGAGCTCTATCCGGGAGTGAAGGTGTCGATCGGTCCAGCAATCGAACGCGGCTTCTACTACGACTTCGAATTTCCCGAGGGCGTTGTCATAAGCGAGGACGACTTCGAGGCAATCGAAGCGCAGATGAAAAAGCACATCAAAGCGGGGGAGGGGTTCGAGCGCGAAGAGATAAGCGTCGCTGATGCCCTTGAGCGCTTCCGCGGTGAGCAGCAGGACTACAAGGTCGAGCTAATCGAGGATCTCGTTCGCGACGAGGGCGTTGAAACCGTTTCGCTCTACACCAATGGTCCGTTTACAGACCTCTGTCGCGGCCCGCACGGCCAGTCAACGAAGGCGATCGGTGCTGTCAAGCTGCAGTCCGTAGCTGGCGCTTATTGGCGCGGCGACTCTGATCGCACGATGCTCACTCGCATCTATGGCACCGCCTTCTTTGACAAGAAGGAGCTTGAAGCTGAGATGGAGCGGCTCGAAGCCGCACGCGCCCGCGACCATCGCCGGCTCGGCAAAGAGCTCGAGCTGTTCGAGTTCTCCGAGGTCTCTCCCGGCTCTGCGTTCTGGCTGCCGCGTGGAACAACGGTTTTCAACGAGCTAGTAGCGCTCTCGCGCGAGATGGGTTCGGCTCGCGGATACCAAGAGGTCAAGACGCCGCAGCTCTACGACGCTGAGCTCTGGAAGACGTCAGGCCACTGGGAGAAGTACCGCGAGAACATGTTTGTCACCAGCACCGAAGATCGTGAGTTCGGCCTCAAACCGATGAACTGCCCCGGCCACGCGCACCTCTTCGGTGGCCGCCGCTGGAGCTACCGCGAACTGCCGGTGCGCTATTCGGAGCCGGGGCTGCTTCACCGCAATGAGCTAAGCGGCACGCTCCATGGCCTCCTGCGGGTCCGGCATTTTGCTCAGGACGACGCGCCCATCTTCTGTACCGAGGAACAGGTAGCCGACGAGGTCGCAGCGTGCCTTGAGTTCGCGTTCGCGACCTACGAGCTCTTCGGCTTCGACGTTCATCTCGAGCTTTCAACTCGGCCAGAACAGCGGATCGGCAGCGACGAAATGTGGGACCGCGCGGAGGCGGCGCTAATTGGGGCGCTCGATGCGCGCGGCCTCGACTACGAGCTCAACCCCGGCGACGGGGCCTTCTACGGGCCGAAGATCGATCTCCACATGACCGACTCGCTCGACCGCTCCTGGCAGCTCGGAACGGTACAGCTCGACTACTCAATGCCAGAGCGCTTCGACCTCCAGTACACCGGTGCCGACGATGCCATTCATCGCCCGGTGATGATCCACCGCGCATTGATGGGCTCGTATGAGAGGTTCGTAGGAATCCTGATCGAACACTACGCCGGCGAGTTCCCGGTTTGGCTCGCGCCGGTGCAGGCCGTCGTTCTCCCTGTTTCCGACCGTCACGCCGAGGCAGCCGAGGCGATTGCCGCGCAGCTCCGCGAGCGCGGGATCCGCGTCGAAGTGGACCTTCGCTCCGAGTCGGTTTCAAAGCTGATCCGCGACAACGAGATCGCAAAGATTCCTTACATGCTCGTCGTCGGCGACAAAGAGGCCGAAGAGCAGAGCGTTGCTGTTCGCCGCCACGGCGACGGAGACATCGGCTCGTTCCCAATTGCAGCCTTTGCGGACCATCTAGTGGCCGAAACCGAAACGCGGCGCGACGCGCCACTAACGGCTTGACAGTCACAGTCGCGCGAGGTTTCGTCCAGCGCACCCGAGGGCTTGCCTGGCGCAAAAGCATTCCGGCTGGTCACGCGCTCCAGATCAACCGGTGCCGCTCTATCCACACCTTCGGAATGCGCTTCCCACTCGATCTTCTCTGGCTAGATGCGCAAGGACGAGCGATTCGTGTTGATTACGACGTGCCGCCGCGGCGCCTACGCAGCTGCAGGCAGGCGCGCGCTGTCGTCGAGGTTGCCGCCGGAGAAGGGCGATATCTCCGTGAATCTGGCTATACTGCTGCGCGTTGACCCGAATGTTCGTCCAGACGCCGCGCCCTTGACGCGCTGCCTCCGAAGCTAGTGCCGGTTCCTCGGCGCTTCGACCGGCGTATGCCGGATCGTGACACGACTCGGATCAACGAGAAAATTCGCGTTGCCGAAGTTCGCGTAATCGACGACGAAGGTGGCCAGGTCGGCATCCTCAAAATCGACGACGCACTAAAGCTCGCGGTCGAGAAGGGCCTAGACCTCGTCGAGGTCGCGCCTGAAGCAAGCCCGCCGGTCTGCCGCATCCTTGACTACTCGAAGTACAAGTACGAGCTAGCTCAGAAAGCTAAGGCCGCCAAGAAGGGCCAGAAGCAGATCACGATCCGTGAAATCAAGTTCCGCCCGAAGATCGCCGAGCACGATTATGCGACCAAGAAGGGCCACGTAACCCGCTTCTTGATGCACAAGGACAAGGTTAAAGTCACGATCATGTTTCGGGGCCGCGAAGTGACGCACCCAGACCTGGGTCGCGCAATCCTTGCCCGTCTCACGCGCGAACTGGAGCCAATCGGCACAGTCGAGCAGCGCCCCAACCTCGATGGACGCAACATGACAATGGTGCTCGGCCCGAGCAAAGAGGTGATCAGCGGCGAAATCACCGAGTTCGAGCCGCTTGACTTCAGCGCTGAGATCGCCGCCGCGCAGGCCGAAGCTGACGCTGAGGCGTTTGCTCGTTCCATCGCGGCGTCGGCTCCGCCGCCACGCGCACAGGCTGAGGTCGAGGTCGCAGAGGCCGAGCTCGCCGAGGAGATTGTCGCCGACGAGGTAGCCGTCGAGGCCGATGGGGAAGCTGCCGCTGAGGCTGCCGAAGAGGTCGTTGAAGTTGCCGCAGAGACGTCCGGCGATACGCCCGACGCCGCCTAGCTCGACCTCGCCGATCGCCTAAACAGCGCTGGCGCCGAGCCTCGGCCGCGCCGAGTTTCTATACTCCCGGTTCGCGATGCCCAAGATGAAGACACATTCCGGCGCAAAGAAGCGCTTCAAGCTGACCTCGAAAGGAAAGGTTCGCGCGCGCAAAGCGATGTCGAGCCACATCCTCGAAAAGAAGTCACCGAAGCGTAAGCGCGGCTTCCGCAAGCCCGCCGAAGTCGCCGCCGTCGACGTCCCACGGGTCAAGAGAATGTTGGGCGACAAATGACGCGCGTAAAGCGGTCGGTTTCGGCCAAGAAGAAGCGTCGCGCAACACTCGAGCGCGCTAAGGGCTACCGCGGAACGGCGAACTCGAACTACCGCCGCGCGAAGGAAACGCTGATGAAGGCGGATTCCTACGCTTACCGCGACCGGCGCAACCGCAAGCGTGATTTCCGTCGTCTTTGGATCACCCGCATCAACGCCGCTGCGCGGCTAAACGGGATGACTTACGCAACCTTCATGCACGGCCTCAGCGAAGCTGGGATTGAGCTCGACCGCAAGGTGCTGGCCGACATCGCCGTGCGCGACCCCGAAACCTTCCGCCGATTTGTTGACGCCGCCCGAGAGGCGACGGCCGCTGAGTCCTAGACTCCGCCGCCGTTTCGCCGCTACTGGGCGCCGCTTCCGCGAGGAGGGGCGCCCTTTTTTTTGAGCAAAACGACAGCCCAATGACAATCCACAATCCACAACATCCAAATCTCAATCAAGTGACGCTGCTGCGCACGCGCCGCGGTCGCGACCGCAGCGGGCGCTTCGTAGCCGAGGGCGAGGATCTGATCGCTGCAGCAGTCGCCAACGGCTGGCAGGCGGTCGATTCGTTCGTTGCCGAGGGCAGCGGGTTAGTGGGGACCGAGGTCAGTGAAGAGGCGCTGGCTGAGGTGTCAGCGCTCGGATCCGGTACGCGCGCGCTCGCAATCTATGAGCAACGTTGGGCCGAGCCGGCGGGGCCGCTCGCCGTTTGGCTACACGGAGTGGGCGACCCTGGCAACGTCGGCACGATCATTCGTAGCGCCCACGCGTTCGGAGCGTCGAGTGTGATTCTTGGTCCTGGCAGCGCCGATCCGTTCGGTCCAAAGGCGGTGCGCGCAAGTATGGGGGCGATCTTCAGCGTCGCCGTCGCGCGCGCAGACCAACTCGATCAGCTTCCAGGAACGACGGTCGCGCTCGCCGCAGCGGCACCACTGCAGCTCGACGGCGGGCCGTGGCCGGAAGGCGAAGTCACGCTGCTGATCGGCGCTGAACGCGAAGGACTGCCAGAGGCCGTGGTCGACGCCGCCGATGAGGCCCGCTCGATCGCGATCACCGGCGACTCTCTAAACGCCGCGATGGCAGCGACAATCGCGCTCTATTCATGCACGAGGAAGCTTTAGGGTGGCGACGATGATCGAACGCGTAGCTGAGATTCAAAAGCAGGCCGAGGCTGAGATCACAGCAGCGTCGTCATCGGCCGCGTTAGAAGGGCTTCGCGTTCAGTACCTCGGGCGCAAAGCTGAACTGCCCCAGCTGCTACGCGACGTCGCACAGCTGCCGCCCGATCTGCGTGGCGAGGCCGGCCGTACCGCCAACGAGGCACGTCAAGCGCTGGAAGCAATGATCGAAACCGCGGCTGCTCGCTTCGAAGCCGCAGAGATGAGCGCAGCGCTGGAGAGCGACAACGTTGACATCACGCTTCCGGGCTCGCCAGCAGAGGCCGTAGGGCACCATCACTTGCTGAGCGCGACGCGGCGCGAGATCGAGGACGTCTTCTGCGGCCTCGGCTATAGCGTCGTCGAAGGCCCCGAGGTCGAGACAGTCCACTACAACTTCGAC
Organism: uncultured Solirubrobacterales bacterium; assembly: GCA_903821395.1. Classification (GTDB taxonomy): domain Bacteria; phylum Actinomycetota; class Thermoleophilia; order Solirubrobacterales; family Solirubrobacteraceae; genus F1-60-MAGs163. Next base: position 14,419 of record CAIJLJ010000058.1, read on the forward strand.
GCGCTCAACCACGATCCGGCGCACCCAGCGCGCGCCCGTAGCGACACCTTTTACATCGAAGGTGGCGGCGACGGGCCCGATCAAACACTGCTGCGCACTCACACCTCACCGATGCAGATCCGGATCATGGAGCAGACGCCACCGCCGATCGCACTGATTGTTCCCGGCCGCGTCTTCCGTCGTGACAGCGACGCCACACACACACCGCAGTTCCACCAGATCGAAGGGCTGCTCGTCGACGAGGGCGTAACGCTCGCCGATCTGAAGGGCACACTGCTGGCATTCGCCCGGGCGATATTCGGTGAAGGCCGCGAGCTGCGCCTGCGGCCGCACTTCTTCCCCTTCACCGAACCGAGCGTTGAGGTTGACGTCTCCTGCTTCATGTGCGATCAGGGAGCCGCTCCGGATGGCGGCCGCTGCTCGCTCTGCAAGGGGACCGGCTGGCTCGAGGTGCTCGGTTCAGGGATGGTCGACCCGAACGTTTTCGCTGCGGTAAGCGATCACGGCTACGACCCGAACGCCCATCAGGGCTTCGCTTTCGGTCTCGGAATCGAGCGGATCGCGATGCTCAAACACGGTGTCCCCGACCTGCGGTTCTTCTATGAAAACGACCTGCGCTTTCTGCGCCAGTTTGGCTGAGGCGACGCTATGCGCGTACCTATCGATTGGCTAAGTGACTACGTAGAGGTGGGCATCGGCGCGACCGAGCTCTCGGAGCGGCTCGCGATGACCGGCACCGAGGTGGCGCGAGTTCTTCAACACGGGCCGCCAGCACCAGCCAATTTCGTCGTCGGCAAAGTCCTAAGCGCCGAGGCACATCCAGACGCCGACCGGCTACGCGTCTGCAGCGTTGACTGCGGCGAAAAAGATCCGCGGACGATCGTCTGTGGCGCGCCCAACGTCGCAGCCGGCCAAACCGTCGCAGTCGCTCTGCCGGGCGCCGTGATGCCCGATGGAACGGAACTCGGCGAAGCCAAACTGCGCGGCGTTAAGTCGTCGGGGATGATCCTTGCCGAGGACGAGCTTGGCATCGGTGGTGACCACGACGGAATCATGGTCCTCGGTGACGAGCTTGTGTCAGGTATGGCGCTCGCGGAGGTCTTCTCACTCTCCAGCGAGGTGCTTGAGCCTGAAGTCACGCCGAACCGCGGCGACTGCGGTGGCCTCTACGGGATAGCGCGCGAGGTCCACGCAGCGACCGGGGCCCCGCTGAGCGCGCCACCGTGGGCAGATGACCCAGGGGCTTCGACAATCGGCAGCACTCCAGCCGGGATCAGCGTGACGGTCGAAGATGCGGCGCTATGCCCGCGCTTCACCGCGCGCGTCTTCGAGAACGTCACAATCGCGCCGTCACCGATCTGGCTGAAAGCCCGCTTGGCGGCTGCCGGTCAGAGGTCGATCAGCAACGTCGTCGACATCACCAACTACGTGATGCTCGTCAGCGGTCATCCACTGCACGCATTCGATCTCGACGCGATCGCCGGCGGCGAGCTAACGGTCCGCTCGGCCCGCGCTGGTGAGACGCTGACAACGTTGGATGGTGAGGAGCGCGAACTGGACACAGACATCTGCCTGATCGCCGACGCTGACGGGCCGACCTCGCTGGCCGGAGTGATGGGCGGCAGTCGCTCTGAAGTGAGCGACCAAACGACGCGCGTGCTGCTTGAGGTCGCCGTCTGGGACGGAGCGAACATCAACCGCACCTCGACGCGCCTTGGCTTGCGCAGCGAGGCGTCATCGCGGTTCGAAAAGGGTCTCTCTCCAGAAGGCGCGCTCGAGGCGCAAGCAATGGCGACCGCATTGATGCTCGAACTAACCGGCGCAACGCTTACGGACGGCACACTCGACATCGGCGGAGAAGGGCCGGCCGCCAACGTGATCAGGCTGCGCGACGCTCGGATCGTCTCGCTGCTGGGAACGCAAATCGCTCGTGAAGAGTCGCAGCGGATTCTTGAGACGCTGGGGTTCACCGTCAGCGCTGCCGACGATGGTCTCGACGTCACCGTTCCCCACTGGCGCCGCGACGACGTAACGCGTGAAGCCGATTTGATCGAAGAGGTAGCGCGGATTCATGGCCTCGATTCGCTGCCGTCAACGCTTCCCATCAACCGGACCGGTCGCGCCGGCGGCCTAAGCCGCGAGCAGCGGCTGATCCGCCGCGCCGAAGATGCGCTGGTTGGCCGCGGGCTCTGCGAGATCGTCGGCTGGTCGTTCACCGATCCGCAGATCTGCGACAAACTCCTGCTCGGCAGTGATCACCCGCTGCGCGATCTCGTCGTAATCGAGAACCCGATGAGCTCCGCTCAGTCTGTAATGCGGCCTTCGATCCTACCGTCGCTGCTCGATGCCGCTGCCTACAACATGGCTCGAGGCGCCGAGGGCTGCGCACTGTTTGAGTCTGGTTCGGTCTATCGCGGTGGCCGGAGCGAAGAAGGCTTCGCTGCGAACGAGCACCATGGGCTCGGAGCAATCGTCACCGGCCCAGTGCGCCCGCCGAGTTGGAACGACGCGCAACCGCCGACTGCACGGATCGAGACGGCGCACGCGCTCGTCAGCGGGGTGCTGGGTGCGCTTTCAATCGAGTGGGAAGTCGAGGACGGAGAGCTGCCCTTCCTTCACCCCGGCCGCACAGCGATGATCCGCACCAACACCGGGCTGCTCGGTTGGTTCGGCGAAGTCCACCCTGCCGTAGCGACGGCCTGGGGAATCGATCAACCGATTGCGGCGCTCGCGATAGACATCGGCCGCGCGGCAGCGCAGGCGCCCGGGCAGCAGATCTTCAACGACCTCACGAGCTTCCCGCCGCTGCGCGAGGATCTCGCCGTTATCGTCCCGGCGGCGGTTAGTGCGGCAAGCGTCGTGGCCTGCATCACTGAGGCCGGATCACCGCTCGTAAGTCGCGCCGAAGTGTTCGACGTATACAGCGGCGAGCAAGTGGGCGAGGGGCGCGTATCGCTCGCCTTACACATTGATTTCGCGGCCGTCGACCGGACGCTCACAGACGAAGAGGTTTCGCCGATACGCGACAAGATCGTCGCCGCATTGAAAGCTGAAGTTGATGGTGAGCTCCGTGGCTGAAAAGCGGATTCTCGTCGCCGGAGCTTCTGGCTACGCAGGTGCGCTCGCGGCCGAGCTGGTCGATCGGCATCCGGCGCTCAGCTTGGCGGCGGCGACTAGCCGGTCAGATGCGGGGCAACGGCTTTCGAGTCTCTACCCGCAGTACCGCTGCGACGCGGTGCTTGAGGAGCTCGCGCTCTCTGCTCATGGCCCTCTCGATGGAGCGATCGTCGCCTACCCGCACGGCGCCGCCGCCCCGGTAGTCGCCGAGCTACGCGCCGAGGGCGTCCCGGTAGTCGACCTAAGCGCCGACTTTCGCCTTAGCGACCAGAGCGTTTACGAGCAGTGGTACGTGCAGCACGAGGCGCCTGAGCTGCTCGGAGGAGCGGTTTACGGCCTCCCTGAGCGCTACCGCGACCAGATAAGGGGCGCGGGCCTAGTAGCTAACCCTGGCTGCTACCCGACCGCCTCAGTGCTTGCGCTTGCGCCGCTCGCTCCGTTCATCAGTGACGTTGTAATCGACGCCAAGAGCGGAGTCTCGGGCGCCGGCCGCGAAGCAAGCTCGGTCACCCATTTCGTCAGCGTTGACGAGAACGTAAGGCCGTATGGAGTAGGTCAGCACCGCCACATGCCGGAGATCGATCAGGAGCTCGCGCTCGCTGGCGCGGAAGAGCTGACGGTCACCTTCACGCCGCACCTCGTGCCACTCGATCAAGGCGAACTTGTGAGCTGTTACGTGACGCTCAGCGAAACTGTCGACATCGCCGCGCTCTACAACGCCGCTTATGCCGACGAGCCGTTCGTAGAGGTTGTGGACCATCTGCCCGGCGTGCGCGAGGTGCGTGGAACGAACCTCTGCCGTATCAATGCAACAGTCGATGAGCGCACCGGCAAGGCATTCGTCTTCGCTGTGATTGACAACCTTTGGAAGGGCGCCGCATCACAGGCAGTCCAGAACCTCAACCTGATGCTCGGTCTGCCTGAAGCACAGGGAATAGAGCTATGAATATCTTCACCTCGCGCTGGGCGCCGGTCCCTGTGGGCGTTCGCGAGGTTGCAGGCAGCGGACTGCCGGCAGGTTTTCGCGCCGGCGCGCTCGCAGCCGGGATCAAAGCGTCAGGCAAGCTTGACCTCGGGATCATTCTCTGCGACGAGCCCGACGCCACAAGCGCCGCAAGGTTTACGCGCTCGAGCGTCCAAGCCGCGCCGGTGATGCTCACGCGTGAGCGCTGCCATCTCGGTCAGCTCCGCGCGGTCGTCGCCAACAGTGGCAACGCGAACGCTGCCACCGGGCACGATGGCTACGAGGTCGCTGCCGCAATGCAGTCGGCAGCCGCCGCCGCGCTCGGCGTTGGCGCGCACCAAGTCGCCGTCTGCTCAACCGGCGTGATCGGTGTGCAGATGGATCCCGAGCCGATTGTCGCGGGCATCACAGAGTGCGCAGAGCTCCTGACGAGCGACGGAGAGCAAGACTTTCAGCACGCGATCATGACTACCGACGCTTTCGAGAAGCGGGCAACGATCGAGGTCGCGCTCTCCGGCGGGCCGGTCCGCATCAGTGCTCAGGCAAAGGGCGCGGGGATGATCCAACCGTCGTTTGCAACGATGCTCTGCTTCATCGAAACCGACGCGAAGCTCGAAGACCACACCGCAGAGCTGCTTTTAAGCGTGACTGTTAAGCGCAGCTTCGATCGGATCTCAGTTGACGGACAACTTTCGACCAACGACACGGTCGTGCTGATGGCCAGCGGCGCGAGCGGCGTCGCGATCGATCCTGAAAGTGATGACGAGCTTCGCTTCGGGGAGGCACTCGACGGGCTGCTGCGGGCGCTCGCAATCGCGATCGTGCGCGACGGCGAAGGCGCAGTGCGAATCGGTCGCGTCGTCGTCCACGGCGGGAGCGGCCCCAGCGTTGAGCGCGTAGCGCGGGCGGTCGCAAACTCGCCGCTCGTCAAGACCGCGCTGCACGGCGGTGACCCCAACTGGGGCCGGATCGCCCAGGCCGCTGGGATGGCGCTTCCGGACGCCGCACCGTTGGCGATTGACATCGCGATAGAGGGGATGCAGGTCTGTGTTGCTGGTCAGGAACTCGAACACGATCGCGACGCGCTAGCGGTGCGCGTTAGCGGCGATGAGATCGAATACACCGTTGGCCTTCCCGGCGAAGGCCATCAGGCTGAATGTTTCTTTTCCGATTTGAGCCCTCAGTACATCAGTATCAATGCCGACTACACGACCTAACGCGATGAATCCCAACAAGCCAATACGTGACGTTGCCACCCTGCTCGAGGCGCTGCCATACATCCGTGAGTTCCACGGACAGACCGTCGTGATCAAGTACGGCGGCGCGGCAATGGAAGACCCAGCCCTGTGCGAAGAGTTTGCGCGCGACGTCGTGCTTCTCAAATACGTAGGCCTCAATCCAATCGTCGTCCACGGTGGTGGCCCGGAAATCACCGACTACATGGAACGGCTCGGCTTGCCGGTGGAGTTCCGCGGCGGGCTGCGCGTCAGTGACGAGGCGACGGTTGAGGTCGCGAAGATGGTTTTGATTGGGAAGGTCAACAAGGAGATCGTCTTGCGGCTCTCCCGCTACGGCCAGCCTGCAGTCGGGCTGAGCGGTGACGACGGCAACCTCTTCAGCGTCTCGCGCCGCAGCGCGCCGGACGGCAGCGACATCGGCTTCGTTGGTGCGATCGATCACGTAGACGTTGACGTGATTAACCACATTGCGAGCGACTACATCCCTGTCATTGCATCGATAGGACCGGGCGCCGACGGCCAGAGCTACAACATCAACGCCGACGATGCCGCCGCTGCGGTGGCGCTCGCAACCTCCGCCTACAAGGCAATCTTCCTTACCGACGTGGCCGGCTGGCTTGAGAACCCAGATGATCCTCAGAGTCTGATCAGCCAAGCAACGCCCGACGACCTGCGTGCGGCGCTGCCGACCGTTGAGGGCGGGATGCGCCCCAAGCTCGAGGCCTGCCTGAACGTCGTCGACGGCGGCGTAGGTTCGGCCCACATCGTTGACGGCCGGGTTCCTCACTCTCTTTTGCTCGAGCTCTTCACTGACGCTGGCATGGGCACCAAGATCGCGGCAGAGCATTGAAGCTAAACGAGCTGCAGTCACTCGATGACGCGAACGTCGTCGGCACCTATGCACGCTTACCGCTGCAGATCGTCCGCGGCGCCGGCAGCTGGGTCTGGGACGAGAACGACGCCCAGTACCTCGACCTCCTGTGCGGCATATCGGTAACGAACCTGGGTCACTGTCACCCGAAGGTGGTCGATGCAATTCGCGATCAGGCGCTCACGCTGATTCACGCTTCGAATCTTTTCTACACGGAGCCGGGGATTCGGCTTGCGGAGCGGCTTTCGGCTTCGTCGCTCGGTGGCAAGGTCATCTTCGGCAATTCGGGCGCGGAAGCTGTCGAAGCGGCAATCAAGTGCGCCCGCCGCGCCAAGCCGGGGGGCGAGATCGTCACGCTCGAGAACGCCTTCCACGGGCGCACGTATGGCGCACTCTCGGCGACGCACCAAGAGTCCAAACAGGCTCCTTTCGCACCGATGATCCCGGGCTTCAAAGCTTCCGCCGTGAGCGTCGAGGCTATAGAGCAAGCGGTCGGGGCCGATACGGCGGCGGTGATCATCGAACCGATTCAAGGAGAAGGCGGCGTCCACCCGATCCCCGGCGAGGTGCTCCAAGCCGCGCGCGCGGCGTGCGATCTTCACGGCGCTGCGCTTATCTTCGACGAGGTCCAGACAGGGATGGGTCGTACCGGGACGCTGTGGGCCTATCAGGCCACAGGCGTGACGCCCGACGCGATAACAACGTCGAAAGCATTGGGCGGCGGCTTACCGATTGGGGCACTGATCACCGGTGAGCGCCTCGGCGCGGCACTCCAGCGTGGCGACCACGGCTCGACCTTCGCCGCCGGGCCGGTAGTGGCAGAAGCCGCGCTCGCCGCTCTTTCAGTCACCGACGATGAATATCTGCTCGGAAGAGTGAACATGGTTGGTGAACGGCTGCGGGGCGCCATCGCAGAGATGCCGGGCGTCAGCGAAGTTCGGGGGCGTGGCCTGATGATTGGCTTTGACATTGACGCGGGTGACGCTCCAGGCATGGTCAATGCGGCGATCGCTCAGCAGCGTTTGTTGATGAACGCAACCGGCCCTAACACGGTTCGGTTGCTGCCTCCTCTGACGATCGACGACGACGAAGTCGCTGAGGCGATCACGCGAGTCGCAAGTGCTCTCGCCGACCACGCGGCTCATAGCTAACGCGACTCTGCCTACACTGCCGCCGATGACCGAGTCAGAGAGAACAGCCAGTTACGTTGCCACCGCCGACGAGGTCGGACGCGTCTTGCTGCTCTTCTCAGGCGGCCTCGACACAAGCGTGATGTGCAAATGGATCCAGGATGAGTACGAGGCCGAGGTCGTAGCGCTGACGATCAACCTCGGCCAACCCGGCGAGGATTACGACGTCGTTAAGCAGAAGGCGCTTGACCTCGGAGCGATTGCAGCTGAGGTCATCGATGCGCGCGAGGAGTTCGCCCGCGACTTCGTCACTCCTTCGATCCTCGCCAACGGCACCTATGGCCTTGGCTACCCGCTCTTCACAGCTCTCGGCCGGCCGCTGATCGCCAAGCTCGCGGTCGAAGCTGCCCGTCGCCACGGCTGCGACACAATCGCCCACGGTTGCACCGGTAAGGGAAACGACCAGGTGCGAATTGACGGCACCGTCGCCACGTTGGCGCCGGAGCTGAAGATCATTGCCCCGGTCCGGCAGTGGCAGATGGGCCGCGAAGAAGAGATCGCCTACGCGCGCGAGCACGGAATCCCAATCAAGGGCGGAGCCGAGCAGACGCCCTACTCGATCGACGACAACCTCTGGGGCCGTTCCTCTGAAGGCCGCTGGATTGAGGATCTCGATCACGCGCCGGACGACGATGTCTTCCAGCTCGTTACTCCTCCTGAGCGTGCGCCGGACGAGGCGCAGGTCGTTGAGATCGGTTTTGAGGCCGGAGTTCCTGCAAGCCTCGACGGGGAAAAGCTAGAGCTGGTCGAGCTGCTCGACCGCGCGACCGAGATCGGCTGCCGCCACGGGATCGGGATTGTCGACCACATTGAAGATCGGATCGTCGGCCTGAAGGTCCGGGATATCTACGAGGTGCCGGCAGCGACGATCATTCTCAATGCTCACGCAGAGCTCGAGCGGCTCGTTTCAACGATTCATCAGAACCAGTTCAAGGCCAGTCTCGACCGCCAGTGGGCCTACCTCGTTTACGCCGGTCTCTGGTGGGAGCCGCTGCGCGAGAACATCGACGCGTACATGCTGAGCGCCAACGAGCGCGTCACCGGGACGATCGGAATCAAGTGCTTCAAGGGGACGGCGCGCGTAGTGACGCGCTCGTCGCCGAACGCCGTTTACGACGCTGCGCTAGCGACATTCGACACTTCAGGTGGGCTCTTCAGTCAGAACGCGTCCCCAGGATTTATTGAGCTATGGACGCTGCAGTCGCGGATGGCTCACCGTCTGCGTCAGTCTCAGGGCGACAAACCCGGTTAGGCTTAGCCGATGAGCAGAACTCACGCACATCGAACCGTTGGCTTTCTGGTTTTGCGTGGTGGGCGCCTGTATCTGAGGCTGCGGTTCCCGAACCTCGCTCGTCAGCTGATCACTGCTGCTGCTTCGATCGTTGCGATTGGGGTGCTGATCACTCTGGTAGTGACCCTCACTGGGCGCAGCGATGTCAATTCGATGACCCCCTAGCCTGCACGCCCGGTACGGTTCGAGCAATGGAGCAAGTCAACCCATCGCAGAATGATCCTGAGCGCTTCGTTGACGCTGGAGTACTTGCCGACCGTAGGGCGCGGCGCGCAGAGCTCGCTGAGGCCGAAATTCGCACTCGGCTCGCCGGCGCCGAGCAGCGCGTCGCGGAGCTCGAGCAGCTCGCGGACCAGTCATCGCGGCTGCGCTTAGAGCTAGAGCAGCGCAAAGCGCGCGAACTGCAGATCGCGGGCCTCCTTGGCGAAGCCGCCGATGCGGTTCATGCCGCAAGCGAGCTCGTCGATCGGGAGATCAAAGCCCGCGAGGCGGCAGAGGCTGCGCTTCGCGCCGAGCGCATCGCTCGCGAAGCCGCTGATCAAACGGTGATCGCGGAGCGCGCTGCGCGCGATGCAGCGACAGCGGCGATTGTCTCGGCCCGGGTCAGCAGCGCGGAAGCTGCGCGGTCTGGCCGGATGGCGCCAGCGGCGACCCCGGTTGCCAAGCCGGCATCGGCCACAACTCCAGAGACCGAAGCGCTTGTCGCCGGCCTGGCGAAGGCAGCGGAGCGGCTCCGCGCGCAGACTCCACCGCCGGCGGACGGTGTCGCTCCCGAGAGCAATCGGTCAGGGGAACAGACGACAGCACCATCTGCCGCTGCGATCCCCGGCCGGCGCGGCGGCGGTGGACTGGTCGGTCGCGCAGCTCGAACGCTTCGCAAGCTTCGCTCAGAGCGGCCTTAACAGTCTTGCGGGCTTGGCCCGCGTCCGGGCTGGCGCCTATCCTCAGCGCTTCGTGCCCGCCCCAGAATCCGTCCATCTTCACGTTCATTCCGAGTACTCGCTGCTCGATGGCGCCTGCGCGATCGACGCGCTAGCTGAGCAAGCTGCAAGCTTCGGCCAGTCGGCGCTGGCGCTGACCGACCACGGCGTGATGAACGGCGCGGTCGAGCACTATCAAGCGTGCATTCGGCACGGAATTAAGCCAATTCTCGGTTGCGAAATCTATTACGCCGAGAAGCCGAAGGCAGGCGCGAGTGGCAAGAACGAACACAATCACCTCACACTCCTTGCCGCCAGCGATGCCGGCTACCGCAACCTTGTCAAGCTCTGTTCCGATGGTTTCCTCGAAGGGCTCGAGCGCGGAAAGCCAACCGTCGACATGGCGCAGATCGACAGCCATAGCGAGGGCCTGATAGCTCTCACCGGCTGCTTGGCTTCGCGGTTCGCTGGCCGGCTCGCCGAAGGCCGCGAGGACGAAGCCCGCGCTCATGTTGATCAGCTAGTTGGTGCGCTCGGCGCTGAGAACGTCTACTTCGAGATTCAGAACAACGGCATCGCCGCGCAAGACCGAGCCAACGAGGGAATCGTGCGAATCGCGCGCGAGATGGGCGGTTCGCTCGTCGGTACCGGCGACGTCCATTACTTGCGTCACGAAGATCACCGCCACCACACTGCCTTGCTCTGCGTGCAGACGAAGTCAACGATCGCCGACCCGCGGATGATCTTCGAAACGAACGAGTTCTACCTGCGTAACAACGAGCAGATGGCTGAGTCGTTTAAGGAGTGGCCTGAGGCGCTCGCTTCGACGGTTGAGATCGCTGAGCGCTGCAACGTTGAGCTCGAGCTCGGCCGACAGCTGATCCCTCGCTTTCTGCCTGACGGAGAAGATGAGAAGGCTTACCTCGCGGGGCTCGTCGAAGAGGGTCTGCGCGAGCGCTACGGCAGCCCGCCGCCGGCCGAAGCGATCGAGCGGATGGAGATGGAGCTCGCCGTGATCGACAGGATGGGCTTCAACGCCTATTTCCTGATCGTCTGGGACTTTGTCCGCTGGGCCCGCGAGAACGGCATCGTCGTAGGGCCGGGCCGTGGTTCGGCGGCCGGCTCAATCGTTGCCTACACGCTCGCGATCACAGACGTTGATCCGCTTCGCTACGACCTCCTGTTCGAGCGTTTCCTTAATCCCGAGCGCGTGTCAATGCCAGACATCGACATCGACTTCTCAGTCCGTGGCCGCGAGCGTGTAATCCAGTACGTCACCGAAAAGTACGGGCGTGACTCGGTCGCTCAGATCGTCACCTTCGGCCGCATGTTCCCGCGGCAAGCCACGCGCGACGCCGCACGCGTACTTGGCCATGATTACGGCGCGGGCGACCGGCTGGCGAAGCTCATCCCTGACCCAATCCAAGGACGCCCGCCAAGCTTTGAAGACTGCATGAAGGAAGGCCAGCCTCTGCGCCAGGCCTGCGACGAAGATCCAACAGCGGCACAGATCGTTGACGTAGCGCGCGGGCTCGAGGGCGTCGTACGCAACTCGTCGATCCATGCCGCCGCGGTCGTCATCGCCGACCGCCCGCTTACTGAGATCGTGCCGGTTCAGCTCGCCGACGCGAATACGACCGACGAGGACGGCAACCGCGTCTACAAGGTCGTAACCCAATTCTCGATGAAGCCGGTAGAGCAGCTCGGCCTACTGAAGATGGATTTCCTCGGCCTGCGCAACCTTGATGTGATCGAGGATGCGCTCGACATCATCGAGCGCTCGGCCGGCGAGCGCCCGCACATGGCGACGCTCCCGCTCGATGACCAAAAGACCTACGAGATGCTCGCCCGCGGCGATTCAGGTGGCGTGTTCCAGTTTGAATCGGAGGGCATGCAAGATGCGCTCAGAACTGTGCGGCCAACCGAGTTCGACGATCTCGTAGCGCTTGTTGCGCTTTACCGCCCTGGAGCGATGGACCAGATTGGCACCTACGCGAAAGGCAAGCGTGATCCCTCAACGGTGACGATTCGCGACCCAAGGCTTGCCCCAATCCTCGGCAAAACCTACGGCGTGATTCTTTACCAGGAGCAGGCGATGCAGATCGCCACTCAGCTCGCTGGCTTCAGCGGCGCAAAGGCCGACGACCTGCGCAAAGCGATCGGCAAGAAAGACCGCAAGGCGATGGGCAAGCTCGAGCCCGAGTTTCGTGAGGGCTGTAAGGCGTCGAACACCGAAGGGCACGTGATCGACTGGATGTGGACGACAAACGAGAAGTCAGCCGACTACTCGTTCAACCGTTCGCACGCTGCTTGTTACGCCCTGATCGCTTACCGCACCGCTTGGCTGAAGGCCAACTATCCAGCGGAGTACATGGCGGCATTGATCTCTTCGGTAATGGACACGAAGGACAAGGTGCCGATCTTCATCAACCGCTGCGAGGA
>CAIJLJ010000059.1 GCA_903821395.1 uncultured Solirubrobacterales bacterium
CTGCCCTGGAGTGAGGCGACCCTGCTGAACACGAGAGTCGACGCTGTCTAGCAGCTGGGCGGCCTGCTCGGTTGCTGGCCTAGTGATCTGGCGCACTAGGACAGGTTTATCTGAGATCGCCGGCACGACCGAATTTTGCGTCCCACCCCACCTATACCAGCCGAAAAGCTCTCCCGGCAGAACTGCAATCCGCGAGTCGATAGGAGTTGTTCTCTGTGCTTGATCGACGGCAGCGACCCACGGAGTCGGTACCGACGGGAAAAAGAGCCGTGCATCGATGGCGTTCCCGGACCAGAGCGGTCGCCCCCAGAATAGGACAAGAACACCGATCATCACAGCGAGAACCGCGGTCGCAGGCCAGGCGGCACGGGCTACTCCGTTGACGTTCAGGCGAACCGACCTAACTGCATCAAACGCGCTACCGAGGCCAACCCCCACCAAACAGGACATTGCCAAAGCCGCAAGCGGCGCCGCCTTGTAGGTAGTCCGCATGAACTGCAGCGGCCCGGCGCTGTAGTAAAGGTCGGTAACCACCCTGCCGATCGCGCTCTGCTGCGGGAAACCGATCGACATCGCTAGGACTGACAGACCGAGCAGGAGAGCAAAGAACGCTCCGTAGCGCCAACGCCTGAGGAAGAGCAAGCTCCCGATCGCGATTGCTGGCACCGCGAAGGTTGCGAGAATTGTCGGTGCGCTCAGCAGGTAACTACCGATCGCCGGCAGCTGCGGATCGGGGTCCGGGTAGCCATTGATGTACGCGACCCAGTAGCCCATCAACCGGAGCGATTCCGAAGCACTCGGCGTGTGCAGAATCGCTTCCGCGTGTTCAGTGAAGGTTAGATAGTTGGCGCCAAACTTGGCTTGGATCGCGACCGGGATCACCCACCAGAGCGAAGTAAGGAAGCAAAGCACCACTGCACGCCAGGCGAACGCCACAACGGTGCGCACGCCGCTTGGCCCGACGGCCTCAAACAGTCCGAAAAGAGCGACCGCTGCCACCAGCCAGACGAGCACCGCGGCATTCAACCCTCCCCCCGCCGCAGCCAGCAGCAACGCAACAACCGCAGGCGCTACCCAGCCGCGTGGGTTCGCTATGCCTTTGCTGGTCCAGAGCAGTAGCCACGGCAGGAGCGCTGCCGCAAGTAGCCATGACGTACCGCGGTTAAGTCCAATCGTGATGAACGGACCCGTGATAAAAACCAAACCAGCGATGAATTCTGCGCTTTGGGATCGGGACGGAAAGAGCCGCTCGATCAGGCGCAGGACGCCCCACGCGCCGAACGCCAGAATCCCAGCAATCCAAAACCGCTGGAGGATCCAAATCGGAACGCCAAGAGTATCGCCGAGAGCAAAGTACGGACCCATTGGAAAGAGGTAGCCGACGAACTGGCTCGTCTGAATGTGACCGAGGTCGATAGTCGAAGACCAGACGTCTCCGACCTGCGAGAGGAACCGACCGGGCGCAGTGATCAGCTCGATCCGCTGATCGCTGTAGCGCATGTGCGGCCGCTGCCAGAAAGAGATAACAAGGGCTATTGCAGTAAGCAACAGCGGCGCGGACAGGCGCCGCTGAGAGAGTCGTCGGCCCAATTCCATAGGCGCCGATCATACGTGAGAGAGGATCCAATCATGGGCAATAGACACCGCGAGAGCGCCATCAAGCGGGTTATCCTCGCCGCAGTGCACTCCGACTTGCCTAGCAGCTCGACTGCAGCCGCCGCCTATGTCCCTCCAGGACCGCGCGAGCGCATAATCCGTTCCGCTCGCGAGCACGGCGTCCCAGCGACGCTGCGTAGCGCGCTCGCTTGGGGAACGCGCTTCGTCGCCGGCCCACATATCGCGCGCCGCGTTCGCGGTCGGCCGTCGTTCAGCCTCGGCGCGGATGAATTTGCGTACCGCGACGATTGGCACAACTGGACTTGGCTCAATGAGCGGGCCGTCGAGATCCCTATCGCCGCAGCGGCGCTCGACCGCGCAGGCGGCCGGACGGCGATTGAAGTCGGCGCGGTGATGACGCATTACGGCGATCACAGCCATCGTGTTGTCGACAAGTATGAGGTCGGGGCGGGTATCGAACGGATCGACATCTTTGACCTAGCGCCCGCGCCAAGGTACGACCTTGTGCTCAGCGTTTCTACTCTCGAACACGTCGGCTGGGATGAGCCGGAGCGCGACGGCGAGCTCGCCCTGCGCGCAGCCGAGCATCTCAAAACGCTCGTTGCCCCAGGAGGTGAGCTCCTCATTACTGTTCCTGTTGACTACCACCCGAGACTTGACGCGGCAATCCGCAGCGGCGAATTGCAGTTCGACGAGGTACGCGCACTGCGTTGCCACTACCCATCAATGATCTGGCGCGAGGTCGACCCGTCAGCCGTTGACGACGCCGAGTACGACACTTTGATCTACCGCGCCGAAGCGGTCTTGATCTGTCGCTGGACCAATCACTCCGAAGCTTGATTACCAGCCTTGCCAACGACGCGCAGACGGAAGTGGACCTCTTCGGGCGTCAGAAGGGTGGCAAAAAAGCGTTCGAAGACCACGGGCTCGAGATTGATCACGTGGTCGAGCCAGCTGAGCGCCTTGAAGTTTGAGAAGTGGAATCGTTTCGACTCAATCGTAAACTGAGCGTCACTCTCGTAGTTCGTGCGCCACTTCAGTTTCCACTGCTCGTAGAAGCGAAGTTTGCGATCGCCGATGAGCTCATAATTGTCGAAGCTCCGAATCCCGAACGGAATGCGGTGGTCGGGCTCGGAGTAGAACTTGGTTGAGAGGAAGAACGGAACAGCGACCTCGATCAAAGCACCGGGCTGACAGACGCGCCAAAGCTCAGTCACGACAGAGTTGAAATTGTCGAGATGCTCGAGAACATGTGACGCGCTTACCTCAACGACGCTGTTCTCCTCAAACGGCCACGGATAGCTGTTGAGATCGATGATCTCGTTGCCGCCGTAGTCCGCGATGTCGACGTTAACCCAGCCGGGCCGCAGATCGGCGTTACAGCCGAGGTTGAGCTTGAGCGGACCCAGCGGGCGTTCAGACAACGTCAGGCTCCGTAAGCAGGTTGAGCGCCGCAGACAGATCGGCAACCTCGTTCGTTCCGTCAGGACGAACAGCAGCGCCAGCCTGGCCAGTGACGAGAACCGCCCGCGCACCAATTCGATGAGCGGCCTCGATGTCAGTCTCGGAGTCGCCGATCACGGCCGACTCGCGAAAGTCAATCTCAGGGTCGAGCGAACGAGCCTGTTCGAACAGCCCAATATCCGGCTTGCGGCAAGCACAGCTTCCCGCGAGGTGATTGCAGACTCGGATCTGGCTGATCCGCCCACCGGCAGCCTCGACCTCGGCGTTGAGGTGCGAGTGGATTTGAGCGAGCATCTTCTCGTCAGTGACACCCTTCGCTACACCCTGCTGGTTAGTAACAACGACTACCTTGATTCCCAAGTCGGTAAAACCGGCGAGCGCCTCGGCGCTGCCCGGAAGAAACTCAAACTCGGAGAGCGAATTCACGTACTGACCTTCGGGTTGCTTGCGGTTCACAACCCCGTCGCGGTCGACGAAGACGGTCGTCGGACGCATCACGTCGTGAAACCCATCTGGTCCTCTACGAGCTCGCAGATCACGTGACCTAGGACGGCGTGCATCTCTTGAATCAACGCGACGACAGTCGAGTCAACGGCGATTAGCCACTCCGCCAGATCGGCTAGCTGATGGCCTTGGC
>CAIJLJ010000060.1 GCA_903821395.1 uncultured Solirubrobacterales bacterium
CGCCGATGAGCAGCTCCGCAGCGCAAAACGGATCATCGTCGTCGCTTGCGGAACCTCCTACCACGCTGGGCTGATCGGCCGTTACGCGATTGAAGAGCTCGCGCGCGTACCCGTCGACGGAGAGATCGCGTCCGAGTACCGCTATCGCAACCCAATCGTCGGTCCCAGCGACCTAGTGATTGGGATTACGCAGTCAGGCGAGACGGCCGACACCTTGGCTGCAATGCGGCTCGCTAAAGAGCGTGGGGCAACCGTGATGGCAATCACCAACATCATGGGGTCGCAGGCAACGCGCGATGCCGACGGCGTGCTCTACACGCGGGCTGGCCTTGAGGTCTCGGTCGCGGCGACAAAAACATTTGTCTGCCAGGTCGCGGTGATGTACCTCTTGGCACTTAGGCTTGCCGAGCTACATGATTCGCTCGCGCTCGAGCGGCGTACCGAGCTGGTCGCTGAGCTCAAGCAGATTCCTAGCTTGATTTCCGAGCTGCTGGAGGCGGTGGACCCGGTCGTGAACGCAGTCGCCGAGCATGTCTGGGAGGCAAACTTCTTCCTATACCTTGGTCGGCACGCGGGCGTGGCAGTCGCCGACGAAGGGGCGCTGAAACTGAAGGAGGTGTCATACATCTCGACCGATGCGTATGCCGCGGGTGAGATGAAGCACGGCCCGATCGCGCTGCTCAGCGAACAGACGCCCGTGGTTACCGTGGCTACAGACTCGCCGGTCCTCGACAAAGTGATCTCGAACATGCAGGAGGTTCGGGCGCGTGGGGCCTATCTGATCGCTGTCGCCAGCGCTGGCAACGAAACGATCGATCAGCAGGCAGATTCGGTGATCTCGATCCCTCACACCGACTGGATTCTGCAGCCGCTACTAGCCGTGATTCCGCTTCAGCTTTTGGCGTACCGAATCGCCCGGCTTCGCGGCCTCAACGTCGACCAGCCGCGCAATCTGGCCAAGACGGTCACGGTTGAATAGATTGAAGCGATGAGTTTCGCTCCACGGGTTGGCATTGATCTGCTCGAGATCGAGCGTCTCGAACGCGCCTTAGAACGGCGCCCGCGCCTGGCAGAGCGCCTGTTCACGGCGGATGAGCGCGCGTACTCTGAGCGCCTCGCTCGTCCAGGCCAGCATCTCGCAGCAAGATTTTGCGCCAAAGAAGCCGCCACCAAGGCGCTCGGGCTGTCGGTCCTCCGTCCTCTCGACGTCGAGGTGGGAACCGGTTCTAGCGATGAGCCGACGCTGGTCCTCCGCGGCGTCGCCGCAGAACGCGCCGGGCAACTTGGGGTTGTGCTTGGCGTCTCGTTGACGCACTCTCGCTTTACCGCCGGCGCAGTCGTAGTAGCTGGGGCCTCCTGATGGATTGGCTCGCTGCGTTGTCAGACTCGGAGCGATCGCGCGCTGCCGACAACTGGGCGATCGACACGCTCGGCATCTCGGGGCTCACGCTGATGGAGAGCGCTGCCAGCGGCCTTGCTGACTACGTAAATCGCTACGTCCCCGAAGGCCTGGTTGTGATCGTTTGTGGCACCGGAAACAACGGCGGCGACGGGTACGCGGCGGCACGACTGCTGCGAGCGGCTGGAAGGCAGGTGCGCGTGCTGCAGGCGGGCGACCCGGAGCGAATTGTCGGCGATGCGCGCGCTCAGCTCGAGATGCTGCCCGGAGGCCCTCCGGCGGAGTTCGCGGCCGAGCTGATCTCCGACGGCTCGGTTGTGGTTGACGCGCTACTTGGAACTGGCTTCAGTGGCGCGCCGCGCGGGCAGGTAGCCGAAGCGATCGATGCGATCGCTAATTGCGGCCGTCCCGTCGTCGCGGTGGACGTGCCAAGCGGCGTGGACGCCTCCACAGGCGAGGTACTCGGCGCCGCTGTCTGCGCGCAGATGACGGTCACTTTCAACGCCGACAAGCCCGGGCTGCACATCAACCCTGGACGCGCGCACGCTGGGGCTGTTCGCGTCGTCGACATCGGTATTCCGCCGGGGGCGCCGATCGCCGAACCGTCGGTCGGCCTGATTATTGACGAGCCGCTGATCGCGTCGCTGCCAAGGCGGGGCGCGGGGTCGAACAAGTTCACGAGCGGCCACCTCTATGTCGCCTCTGGCTCGCGTGGCTTAACAGGTGCTGCGGTCCTCGCTTCGACTGGGGCAATGCGCGCCGGGGCCGGCTATGTGACGGTCTGCGTGCCGGCAAGCCAGCAGGCCGCGGTGGCCGCCCACTGCGTTGAAGTGATGCAGCTATCGCTGGCTGATGAGGACGGTCACCATTGCCGCGAGGGAGTTGACGAGCTTCTCGGCGCGGTAAGCGAGCGTTCGGGGGTGGTCTTGCTCGGCCCGGGGCTAGGAGCGAGCAAAGGCGCGCGAGCGTTTGCTCGAGCCGTCGCATCCGAGCTGACGCAGCCGCTTGTAATTGATGCTGACGGCCTAAACGCGCTTGCCGGCCGCCTCGATGAGCTAAAGGCCAGAAAGCAGCCGACGGTCTTGACCCCTCATGAAGGCGAGTTGGCGCGGCTTCTTGGTTGCGATAGCGATGAGGTTAGGGCTGGTCGTCTTGAGCACGCGCGGAGCGCCGCCGAGAAAGCAGGCGCAATCGTGATCCTCAAGGGGGTTGACACACTCATCTGCAGTCCGGAGGGGCTTGTCGCAGTCAGCCCCGGAGCATCTCCCGGACTGGCCACCGCTGGCACGGGTGACGTTCTCGGCGGCGTTGTTGGCGCTCTATTGGCAAGAGGTGCTGAGCCGTTCGTGGCCGCCTCTGCAGCAGTTCGCCTCCACGCGCGCGCTGCAGATATCGCGGTGGCGACTGGCGGCGCTGAGGGGATGATCGCCAGCGATGTTGTTGGCGCCCTGCCGCGAGCGTGGGCCTGACAGTAGGATTCGCAGCATGAGCGCAACAGTGAGTCAGATCATGAATGCCGATCCGCAGAGCGTCGGCCCCGAGGACAGTGTGGAGACGGTCGTCCAGCAGATGCACGATCACGAATTGCCTGGCCTGCCGGTGGTTGACGGTGATGACGTCCTGATCGGAATCGTCACCGAAAGCGATCTCCTGCTCTTCGATGAGCAGGACGACGTTGATCCTCCTGCTCACGTCCAGATCATGGGCGGGGTTATCTACCTCGGTTCTGTCAAGCACTGGGAAGAGCGGATCCGCAAATCGGTCGCCAGCACCGTCGAAGAGATAATGACGACAGACCCGATCACAGTCAGCCCCGATGATGATGCCCACGACGCCGGGCACCTGATCTCCGAGCACGGCCACAACCGACTCCCGGTAGTTGATGACGAAGGCCGACTGGTGGGTGTTGTGACGCGCGTTGACGTGCTCGAGGCACTACTCGAAGATCGATAGCGAGTGGGCTGATCGCAGTGCGCGTGCTCGCTTCGGTTGATCTAACTGCGATCGAACGGAACGTTGCGCTGCTCGCAGCGAAGGCGTCTTCTGCACGCTTATGCGCGGTGGTCAAAGGCAACGCCTACGGCCACGGTGATCGCGAGGTCGCGGCCGCGGCCGCAAGGGGCGGAGCCGAGTGGCTTGCCGTCTCCACCGCGGTCGAAGCACAGTCGCTGCGCTCCGCCGGTCTGGAGCTCCCAATCTTGGTGATGGGCGCCTTGACCGATGACGAACTCGAGCTTGCGCTCGCAGCTAACGCTGACGTTGTCGCGTGGACCGACTACTTCATCAGCAGACTGGCAGCGCTGGGCGGCGGCCGCGCTCATATAAAGCTCGACACCGGCATGGGACGGCTTGGAACGCGGAATCCGGCGTTAGCGACGCAACTGGTCGAACGTGCCGCCGCCGATCCGCAGATTGACTTAGTTGGCCTGATGACGCACTTCGCGACCGCCGACGAGCTAGACGACCAATTCTTTGGCGAGCAACTCGCCAGATTCACGGCCTGGGCAGATGTTGCATCAGAGAAATCGCCGGGACTGATTCGCCACGCTGCAAACAGCGCGGCACTGCTGCGCGACCCCGCCTCACACTTCGATCTCGTGCGGCCGGGCGTGGCCTGCTACGGCCTCGACCCATTCGGCCTCGATCCAACCGACCGGGAGCTAGTCCCGGCGATGCGTCTCGAGTCTTATGTGGCCTGCGTCGAGCGCTCCGAGCCCGGGGACAGCAATGGCTACGGACGCAGCTTCATTGCTGCTGAGCCAACGTCGATCGGGACAATTCCGATCGGATATGCGGATGGCTGGCCGCGGGCGTTCTCGAACAGCGTGGAGGTCCTTATCGGGGGCAAGAGGTTTCCGGTAGTCGGGAACATCAGCATGGACAACATGACCGTGGATCTAGGTGGCGATGGAGGTGGGGTTGAGGTTGGCGCAAAGGCGACTCTGATTGGAGATGACGGCGCCGATCGCGTCCTCGCCGAAGAGCTCGCTCGCGGCGGAAGCACAATCAACTATGAGATTGTGGCCTCGATCAGTGACCGTGTTCCGCGTAAATATTCCGACCAGACGGAAGGCCCTCGATGACCGACGCTGAGACGGAGGCGCTCCAACTCTCGCGCAGCGTCCTTGCGTCGCAGGCAGTTTGGCTCGTCGGCGGAGCTATTCGCGATCGCCTAGGCGGCGTTGTTGATGACGCAGGCTGCTTCGACCTCGACCTAATCATCGACGGTGATGCCGAGCAGGCAGCATGTGATCTCCGCGCGGCCGCGCCTCACGGTACGGCATGCTTCAGCCTCTCCGATCAGTTTGGGGCATGGCGGGTCTGCGGGCCCGAAGGTCACTGGCAAATCGACTGCACGCCGCTCCAGGGCGAGTCACTTGCGGACGACCTGAGCTCACGCGACCTCACGATTAACGCGATCGCTGAGCCGCTGGCAGGAGGGGATCTGATCGATCCGACGGGCGGGGTCGCCGATTTTGAGCGCCGAATCCTACGCGCCGCTAGTAGCGCGTCGTTTCAGATCGATCCGCTTCGCTGCGTAAGGCTCGCCCGTTTTGGCGCGCAGCTGGGGTTCGATGTCGAGCCGGCCACGCTATCCGCATCGGCGGCAGCTGCGGGCGGGCTGGTCGACGTCGCGGGCGAGCGCATCTTCGCCGAACTGAACCTGATCCTTGGATCGAGCGAGGCGGTTCGCGGCCTTGAATTATTGGACCGCAGTGGATCTGCCAGCGTGATTCTGCCAGAGCTTGGCGTGCTGAAGGGCGTTGAGCAGACCGCCTACCACCATCTC
>CAIJLJ010000061.1 GCA_903821395.1 uncultured Solirubrobacterales bacterium
GAACGATCCCAACCCCATCGCGACCGACCTTAACCCCCCATCGAACCGCGGTTACCTCGTTGGCGTTCAGGCTCCGGCCTAGGGCTCGTACGCCCTCCTTTGTGATTTCCAGGGGGTGGCCCCCGAGCGTCAGCCTTGCTTCATCCTTGCGGGCGACTTCGATGCGCTCCTCAAGCGCCTGTCTATCGTCCTTGATCCGCTGCATTAGGGAAGGCGACCGCTTAACGATCGGAGCTGATAACTCGACAACCGCCAGCGCCTCGTCCGGGGCGTCATGCTGATTGTTGAGGCTCAGTGAGACCGCCCGCAGTGCGTCAGCCGCTTTCGAAAGCTGCTCGAGGAAGTAGCTTGGCAGCAGAGCCAGCAGCTGAGCCGTCCCGTCCTTGTCGAGTACGCTGCGCACCGCGTCTGTGCGAACGGACTCAGTGAAACATTGCCTTCCCAGCTGAACCAGAGGTTCAATGGCACGATCGATGAGCCGCGCCGACGCTCTGAAACATCGCTCTTCGTCCTGGGGAAGCACCCATCGACGTCCGGCCACCAAGCACTCCAGGAGTTGGAGGTCGCGCCGCTCGACCACCTTGCCGAACACCAGATCATACTGAGCGGCGAAGATAGGGCTCAGCCACCTGGCAAACGGGCGATCGTCTTCCAGCACGTCGATAATGGCCGGATAGCTGTCCCCCGGCTCAATCAGGAACTGTCGAAGCTCTCCGCGACTCAAAAAATCTCTCAGAGGGGGATGCCTAAAAACCGTGATGTGGAACCGTGTCGTATCCGGGTCATTCGTGAACTCGTCGGCGAGCGCGATCGCCCGCGAACGATCGAGGATCAACCCGGGCGCCCAGCCGATTGAGCCATCTTCTAGGTCGATCTCCTGGAGCATGCGCTTTTTCGCGCGACGAATTTCCGAGGCCTCGATCTCTTCGAGGCCCTCCTCGCCCAGCCCTAAAGCCTCGATTGGGCTGATGTAGTGCTGATAGTACTGAGATGGTTCGAGAACCCTATCGGGCCTGCCCGTTACCTTCGCCGCCAGCTCAAGCTGGCGCGGCTCAACCATTCGCAATATCGTGTCGAAGTCACTTTCTGCGGGAAAAAGACGCTTGCCTTTTCGTACAACGTCAACAGCGTCAGCGCCCATTCCGGCGTCGGCAAAGAGCAAACCGAGATTGAACCAAGCAGCCGAGTTCTCAAGCTCGGATATAACTCGGCGATAGCAGTCGGCCGCCTGATATATATTTTGAGCCCTTGCGTTTAGAATTCCCAGGCGATTAAGTTGGAAATGCGTAATATTGTGCCGATTGTCGAGTTCTCGCAGCGCCCATAATTCGTCGTCCTCATCACTTGTTTCCGCGTAAAGCGGCAATAGCTTTTCGAGCGCACACTCCAGCGTACTGTCGTGCTCGTAGGCGGCCCGAAAATTGATTCGTGCGGCTTCCTTATCACCCACGTCTAGCTGCGAGAGGCCGAGCATCCATCTTCCGTAGCCGAATGCTGGAGCGAGTTCGGCCGTCTTTTCGAAGGCCGTCTTTGCATCCGCCAAACCCGAACGGCGGTGCAGTGACAGTCCAAGTTCCCACCAAGCTTCAGCATTTCGCGGCTGCAGTTGCGTCGCCTTGATAGCCGTCTTGATCGCCTCGTCGAGCCTCTCCTCCCGCCGAAGCGATTTGACCTGTTCGATTAACTCCTCGGCGCTCACCAGACGACGGGCCCCACGCGGGGATTCACCACCGATGCCCGCCATGTCGGTCCACAACCGGTGGCCGCAGCCTCGATCGACCGTCGTCCGACGCCTACCCCTGCGTAAGAACGCCACTTAACGGGCGGGTCGTTTGGCGTCACGTACAAGCCCAGTCTCCCAAATGAGGCCGCGAACTGTCGCCTGCAGAGACGCGAAGGGCCGACAGTGCCACCGGACGTCCGCACGCTCAAGTTCTGCAATCTCGGGCGTTCCCGTTGACGGTATATTCGACGAACGAGAGCCACCGAACCGCTCAGGGCGCTGGAGGCGCTGCTACGGACATCTGCCGGTGGTTCTGCAAACCATACTGCCGATGATCAAGCGGCCAAGGGGGCACTTCTGATTCTGGAAGTGGCTCTCGTATCCGTCGACACGATACATATTGCGCCCATTTACGTCGATTGGCGGGATCAGCCTTCTGTGGTGATGAGCGGGGCAGCCGGAAGTCGCGGGAGCAGGGAGGCGCGCATCGGCTTGGGTCGAGGCGTTATCAGGTAAATATGTATCGCGTCGACGAAAACGCTCCCCTTCATGGGGAGGGA
>CAIJLJ010000062.1 GCA_903821395.1 uncultured Solirubrobacterales bacterium
CGCGACCGGCCCCGCATCTCGCGGCCCAACCATGTCTCCCCAGAGCGCGAAATCTTTCGCGATCGAGACGATGCCGTTGCCGTTCGGTCCGCAGACCGGTAGATCGTGTGCAGCGGCCGCTGCTACGAGCGCGGCTTCGTGTTCCTTTCCCTCACGCGACTCGGAGAAGCCGGCTGCGAAGACGACCGCGCCGCCGCACCCCAGCTCGCCCGCCTGCTCAATCACCGGCGCCACGTGTTCGGCCGGAATCGCGATGATCACGGCGTCGGGGGCTTCAGGTAGGTCGGCCAGTGAAGCGAAGCAATCAAAGCCATGGACCTCGTCGCGCCTCGGGTTAACGGCGTAAACCGCGCCGCTGTAATCGAGCCGCTTCAGGTTTAGCAGCGCTTCGCCGCCATAGGACTCGGGGCGGTCATTTGCACCGACAACGGCGATCGACTTCGGATCAAGGAGCCTGCTGAGATCCACTACTGAATGACCCGCTCAACGCCACGGCGCTCAAGCGAGCGGGCAATGATCAGTCGCTGAATCTCGCTCGTGCCTTCCCAGATCCGATCGACGCGCAGTTCGCGCCAGAACCGCTCAGCGATGTTGCTGCGCATGTAACCGCGGCCGCCGAAGATCTGCAAGCAGCGGTCGGCGCAGCGGTTCGCTGCCTCGCTCATGAAGAGCTTCGCCATCGATGACTTCGCGTGGATCAGCTTGGGGTCAGCGCCAGCATCGGCGAGGCGCGCCGTATAGAGGCCCAGCAATCGCCCCGCAGCTACGTCGGCGGCTGAGTCAGCGAGCGGGAACGAGACGCCCTGGTAGTCAATGATCCGCGAGCCGCCCTGCTCGCGTTCAATCGCCCAGGCGGTCGTCTCCTCGATCAGCCGCGTCATTGCGCCCGAGCAGCGTGCCGCGATCCCGAGCCGCTCCTCCGAGAACCAGTCTTGCTGCAGCTTGTCGCCGCCTCCGAGGCCGCCAATGATCGCGTCGTCACCGACCTTCACGTCGTTGAAGCGAATCGTCGGGTGGCCGTGCGGATAGGTGTGCGTAAACGGCGGGTTGTCAACCACTTCGATCCCGTCCGTATCGGCATCGATCAAAAAAAGCGTCCCATGCGGCTCTCCGTCAACGATCGCGTTGGCCATCACGATGAAGACGGATGCGACATCGCCGTAGGTGACAAACCATTTCTCGCCGCTGATCGTCCACTCGTCGTCGGCCTTAATCGCCGTCGTTGTGATCCCCGAAGGATCGGATCCGGCATGCTCCTCTGTGACCGCATAAGCGTCATGTGTCTCTCCACGCAGCCCCGGGAGCAGGTACTTCTCGATCTGCTCTGGCGAGCCGTGGGCGAGCACGTTGTAGGCGGTAGGCATGTGCCACGAGACGGCGTTTGTGATTCGCCCGAGCTGCTCTTCGACGAGGAACCACTCGACGTGCGTCCAGCTGTTACCGCCGTGCTCGGCAGCGTGTAAGCCGCCGCTGAGCTTGCGCTTCAGCGACTCCTCCCTGATCTGTTGCAGCGCAGCGGCGGGAAGATGGCCGCCGTTCATCTCAGCTTCGAGTTCAAGCGGCTGGAGGATTTCGTCGGCGAACTTACGCGCGCGAGCCTGAAGCTCAAGCTCTGATTCGCTGAGGCTGAGCACGTCTGCGGGGGCGGGGGAGTTGGCTGCTGCAGTCATCGTCTTCTCATTCTGATCGGGGACTAAGCTTCGCGGAACAGTGTCGATGCGCGATCAAATTCTCGAGGCGGCAGTCAAGCGTATTGCGCGAGAGGGCACCGACGGTGTTCGGGTCGCCCGCGTCGCCAACGAGGCCAGCGTCTCGACCGCGCTGGTTCACTACCACTTCGAAACGCGCGATCTGCTGCTGGCCGAAGCGCTCGAGTATTCCTACGATCATGCCGCGCAGATGCGGGTTGGCGAAGAGCTCGGCGAGGACGCCAATTCGGCCCAGCGGCTGGCCGAGATGATCGACATCTGTCTGCCTAGCTCCGACGCCCTTCACGACGACTTTGTTCTCTGGGTAGAGCTTTGGCTTCGCGCCGCGCGCGAGCCCGACCTGCGCGATTTTGGCGCCCGCCTTTACGCGAAGCTGCACGACTGGTTCATCGATGAGCTGCGCGCCGGTGTCGCGAGTGGCGATTTTAAGATCGCCGACGTTGACAAAGTGGCCAACCAGCTGCTCGCGCTGATCGACGGCTACGGGATTCGAATCTTGATCGGCGACCCAGCAATCACGCTTGAGCTCGCGCGCCAACAGATCTGGTCGTCGGTCGCGCCTGAGCTCGGTCTCTGAGCTCATCTTTCGCTCTAGAGGGCGGCGATATCTGCGTCGCCGGCTGGTTTGTCAGCAAGTTCATCGGGGTAGTCATCGAGCACGCGCAGGTTCGCCGCGCGCAAGTGAACGGCAACCGCGTTTCCTTGCTCGTACTCCGGTGAGTCCCCGTCGTTGGGGACGTCGGCACGAATCAGGTCGCCGTTGGCGAGCCGCACGCGCACGTCTTGATGGAAGCCCATGTAGACGACCTCTTCGACCATCCCCGGGATCCGGTTCTCGCCCTCGCTCCCGTGCGGCTCGAGTTTGACGTACTCGGGGCGGATCATCGCCGTTCCCGTACCGGCCTGTTCAGGGCTGCTCTCGCTCTTCAGCGTGAAACTGCCGAGGATTACGTCGCAACCTGCGCCCGCGGCCCGAGCCTCAACGCTGAGCAGGTTTGCCGACCCAAGGAAGTTGGCGACGAAGGCGGTGCTCGGCTCTTCGTAGAGCTTCTGTGGCACGTCGCACTGCTCGATTTTGCCGTCCTTCATGACGGCGACACGGTCGCTCATCGTCAGCGCCTCGTCTTGGTCGTGTGTGACGTAGATGAAGGTAACTTCGAGCTGCTCCTGGATTCGCTTCAGTTCAACTTGGAGGTCAAGCCGCAAGCGTGCGTCGAGCGCGCCGAGCGGCTCGTCGAGCAGCAGCACCGGGGCTTCGAGCACCAGGGCTCGTGCCAGCGCAACCCGCTGCTGCTGGCCGCCAGACAGCTCTGAGGTGCGTCGCTCGCCTAGCTCGCTGATCTGCACCATCTCCATGACGGCTCTCACGCGGCGATTGGTCTCATCCTTGCTGACCTTCTGGTATCGCAGCCCAAAGCCAACGTTCTCAGCGACGGTCTTGTGTGTGAAGAGCGCGTAGTTCTGGAACACCGTGTTGACCCGTCGCTTGTGCGGCGGCGTTGATGACATGTCACTTCCGTCGAGCAGGATCTCGCCCTCGTCGGGGCGTTCGAAGCCGGCGATCATCCGCAGCGTCGTTGTCTTGCCGCAGCCCGAGGGGCCGAGCATCGTGAAGAATTCGCCGGCCGGTACGTGCAGGTCGATGCCGTCGACTGCCAGTACGTCGCCGTAGCGTTTGACCAAGCCTTCGAGCCGAATGTCGCCTTCGCTCATCGTCCACCCCCAGAGTCGATTGAGGCGATCTGTTCGATCGCCGAACCACCTTTTTCGCCGCGGCTAAAGAATCGGAATATTGCGTAGGCAAGGCCCAAGGCGATTAGCGTGAATGCCAGCATCAACGTTGCGAGGGCATTGAGCGCAGGCGTCGGGGCGGCGCGTGCTTGGGCGTAAATCCGCATCGGCACGGTCGTAGTGTCGGCGCCTGAGGCCAAGTATTGGCTCACGACGAAGTCGTCGATCGAGAGCGCGAAGACGATCAGCAGGCTGGCAGCGACGGCGGGCGCAAGCAGTGGCAGTAGCACGCGCCAGATCACTGCCAGCGGAGGCGCCCCGAGGTCAGCCGCCGCCTCTTCTACGTCTGGGCCGATCGTGATCAGCCGCCCACGCACAATCACCACCACGAACGACATCGAGAAGGTTACGTGGCCGATCACCTGCGCGGTCGTGCCGAGGCCAATCGTCGTCATCGCAGTCGTGAAGAGCAGGAAAAGGCCAACGGCGAATACCAGCTCAGGGGTGACGAGAGGGAGTAGCGCGACTATGTTCGCCGGGCCTGAGCCGCGCCCGCGCCAGCGCTGCAGTCCGATCGCCAACATGATTCCGAGCGGCGTAGCGATCAGCATCGCTAGGCCCGCCAGCACCAGGCTGTGCGTCAGTGCGTCCTGCAGCGTCGGGTCGCCGAAGACGCTGAAGCTGTTATCGCCAAAGAACCACTTCGTTGACCAGCCCTGGAGCGATGTTCGCGAGCGACCGCTGTTGAAGGCGAAGCGGATTGCAAGCAGCACCGGTAGCAGCGACCAGAGGATGTAAACCCAAGTGATGCCGACAAGCCAGCGAGGCTTGCCCCATGGGTTGCGCAGAGAGGTCGTGCTCATGCCGCCACTTCGCCCTGCTCGCGGCGCAGGGTGCGCAGGTAATAGAGCATGAAGAGCAATAGAACGGCGGAGAGCAGAATCGTCATTGCTGAGCCCAGCGACTTGTCCGGTCCGCCTTGGATGTAGTCGTTGATTACGTTGCCGATCATGCTTGTCGATGGCGAGCCACTCATTAGCGTCTGTGTGTAGTAATCGCCGGCCATCGGCAGCGCCACCAAGACGAGGCCAGCAAGAATCCCGGGCTTTGACATCGGCAGGATCACACGCCAGAACGAGCTGGCTGGCGGCGCGCCAAGGTCGCGCGCGGCTTCGATCACGCGCTGGTCAATACGGTCGAGCGAAGCAAAGAGCGGCAGGATCAGGAACGGCACGTATCCATAAACCAAGGCGATTACCACCGTTACGCCTTGACCTCCGAGCCAATCGGTCCCGTCGAGCAGCCCGATTGACGACAGCAGTGAGTCAATGTGCAGCGCGCTCAGGACCTTCGACCCGTACCCGTCGGGGGCCAGCAGGTTGGTCCACGCGAACATCCGCATGATGTAGGAGATCCAGAACGGAAGAATCAGTAGAACGACGACTAGCCCGCGCCAACGGCCTGCGTGGCGCGAGGCGTAGTAGGCGACCGGATAGCCGATCGCCAGCGAGATTGCGATCGCGGAGAAGATATAGATCGCCGTGCGGACGACGACGTCCCAGTTCTGACCGCCCGGAATGACCGACTCGATCGCCTGGATCAGGTAGCCAACGTTCCAGTCGATCGGATTCCAATGCGGGATTGGCTGGTAGAGCGTGTCTACGTTGCCAAGTCCAACACTGATAACGGCGTAGAAGGCGATTACAAAGAAGAGACCGAGCCAAACCATCCCCGGCGCGGCAAAGAATCCCCAGATCCTGCGCTTCTGCATCGCTAGCCCGCCCGGAACTTCGCCCAGGCCTTCTCCCAGATCTGTTCGCCTTCGGCGGTCAGAGTCAGGTAGCCGTTGCTGGCAGCGTAGGCTCGCTCGGTTACGACGGCGTTGCTGAGCGACTTCGGCAGGATCCCGTCGCTGAACAGTTTCGCTGCGTTAAGCGTCTTCTGGGGAGGCTGGTAGCCGACGTAGCCGACGAAGTTGTCGTAGGCAACCTTCGGTTCCATCAAGTAGTTGAGAAAACGGTGAGCTATAACGGGCTTCTGTGCGGCCGCTGCGACGCCGATGCAGTCGTTGAAGGCCGGCCCGCCATCCGATTGGTACCAGTAGGAGAGAACGCTCGCGGGCGTGCCTTTTGGCAGGTAGTTAATTGCTCCTGAGAGGATGTCCCCCGACCACATCTGGGCGAGGTTGATTCGGCCCGCGGGTAGCGTCTCGTAGGCCGAGATCTCGACCTTAGGCCGTACACGCTGTGACAGCAGTTCCAGCCCCGCGAGAGCGCCGTCGACCAGAGCTTGAGAGCCGGTGTTGATGTTCGGCTGACCTTGGTGCAGCATCGACATGCCGAGTGCTTCACGCTTGTCGTCGAGCACCTGGACCTTGCCGCGCTGGCTGGTTGCGCTCCAGAGCGCGTCCCAACCGTTAGTTAGCGATGCTGGGTCGAGCGTAATCTTGTCGTTGCGCCAACCAAGTCCTGTTGTGTAGACGACGTAGGGGACGGTGTAACGCGACTCAACGTCGTAGAACGGGCTGTGCATCGCGTCCCAGATATTCTTCTGCAGGTTGGGCACAAGCTCTGGATTGAGCGGTTGCAGGAGCTTGCGGCCAACGAGCTTTGAGAGCTGGTCCGGCGTCGTGAAAATGACGTCGAACTCGAGCCCTGCATTACTAAGTTTTGAGAACGCTTCGTCGAGGTTGTCGAAGGTCGTTACTTTGACTTCGACTCCCTCCTGCTTACCAAAAGCCTTCAGCACGTCTGGGTTCAAGTAGTCGGCGTAGTTGTAGACCTTCAGCACTCCGCCCGTTTCAGGCTTTGCGGAAGCTGAAACAGCCTTCTGGAACCGCGGCAGCGTGACCGGATAGTCGCGACGCGCCAAAGGAATCCCGGCCGAGTCAACCGGCCCTCCAGCGGTCGGGTCGCCCAGCAGCCCAGGGCCGTTGCTACTGCCGCCATCTGCTGCCACAGGAGTTGTTGTGTTCTCGCATCCGGCCAGGCCGGCGAGCGTCGATGCTCCTAGTGCAGCCGCCCCGGTACGCGCAAAGAGTGAGCGTCGCGAGAGGCCGGCTTCGGGGTCTTTAGGAGCCGGGGACAGGACTCTATTCCTACCGTGCGCCACGGGTTGCTGTCAAACCACAAGGCTGTGTCACTTGCTGGCCGTGACCTCGGCGCCGAGCGCTTCGAGGTAGCGCCGGGCAACGAGCGTGTCGAAGCGATGGCCGACGTCCTCCTGCTTCGTGTAGCGCCCTGCTGGCAGCGTGCCGTCTCCGAGGCCTTTCTGCGTGAGCTCGCAGACACCCCAGTCCTCGCGGTTTACCTGATCCCAGAAGTCAACCGCGTCGCTTGGATCGAAGTCGGCTGCGGCGATCGTGCGGTCCTCGAATAGCCATTCGCATGTCACTTCTGTGAGGTTCGGTGCCTTCGGCCAGAGCGTGTGCAGCATCACGTAATCCGGGTGCAGCGAGACCATCGCGTTAGGGAAGATCGTGAAGTAGAGGACAGTGCGCAGGTCCGCTTCGCCCAGCCCTTCGATCGGCTCACGGTGATTGCCGCCGCCATTCTTGCCCATCGTCTCTGCATCCTCGGCCAAGTCCATCGAGCCGCCGCACCATGCTCCGTCGCCATTCATCGTCTCGCCGGTGAGATAGTGCGAAAGACGATTGAGCTCAGGGTGGATGCCCGGGCAGTGGAGGCATTCGCTGTAGTTCTCAACGATCGCTTTCCAGTTAGCGTTCACCTCGTAGACAACCTTGACTCCGCGATTTAGTTCGCTGAGGCGGTAATGCGCGAGCTTTTCGGCGAGGTCACCGATGTGCTCGGCCGGCGGGCTAGCTTCACCTGAGAGGTCGATCAGCACGAGCCCCTCTACGACGGCGAGGTCAACCGGCAGTAGGCCCATGCAGCTTGCGTCAAAGTCGACTAGGTCATCGGTAAACGGCGCGTTTGTCAGCGAGCCGTCGAAGCCGTACGACCAAGCGTGGTACGAGCAGCGCAGGCGGCGTACTTGGCCTTCGGGCTCGTCAACGATCTTCGCGCCACGGTGGCGGCAGCTATTGATGAAGGCGCGGGGGAGACCGTCATCGTCGGCAACTACGAGCACGCTTGTTGAACCCACCTGCGCCGAGATGTACTGGCCGCGCTCACGCAGTTGGCCGAGATGGCCAACGCAGACCCAGCCGGACCGAAAGAAGTTCTCCTGTTCCCAATCGAGAACCGACGGATCGGTGAAAGCGCTGCCGGGCAGCATCGTTGCTTGAGAGAGGGGGGCGCAGGTTCGCTCGACGTCGGCTGCTGTGAAGGGGAAGGTCACTGCGGGCATCTCTCACGCTCCTGGGTAACGCGTTTAACTGGCGACAAATTAGCACTTCAGGCGCCTGACTACAAAGTCAGGAATAGTGATTCTAGCCCGTCACTTCAGCCTTTTACCAGTGAACGCCCTTCATCAGATTGGCCATCGCCATCTGCTCAATACTGGCCTTCTGCTCCGGCGCCGCCTCGCGGCCCGAGGATGCTGCCGACTCCGGGAACACGCGGAAGGCTGCGTTGAGTATCTGATCGAGCACCTTCGGTGCCAGCGCGTAGCCGACCTCAGCCACAGTTCCAAGCTTCGTGTTGATCTGCTTTGGCTTGCGCTGC
>CAIJLJ010000063.1 GCA_903821395.1 uncultured Solirubrobacterales bacterium
ACCTGACCCGCGCGAACCTGTCCGACGCGGTCCTGACCAGCGTGGACCTCCCCTTCGCGAATCTGTCCTTCGCGAACCTGACCCGCGCGACCCTGTCCGCGAGCGCTGCTGGCGGGATCGCGAACCTGACCCGCGCGAACCTGTCCGACGCGGTCCTGACCAGCGCGAACCTCTCCTTCGCGAATCTGACCTTCGCGAACCTGACCCGCGCGGTCCTGACCAGCGCGAACCTGCGCAGCGCAGTCTTCACGAATGCGACCGGCTGCTCCACAGTCACGCCCACAGGAATCCTCAACGGCAGACGCTGCGCCAACTAGCACCAACACCGCGGCACCCAACCTAAGCAGCAGCTCGCGGATGGAAGCCTGATGGAAGCCTACGAGGCTTCGAGCGACTC
Organism: uncultured Solirubrobacterales bacterium; assembly: GCA_903821395.1. Taxonomy (GTDB): domain Bacteria; phylum Actinomycetota; class Thermoleophilia; order Solirubrobacterales; family Solirubrobacteraceae; genus F1-60-MAGs163. The sequence goes on from CAIJLJ010000063.1 coordinate 398, forward strand.
CGAACGGCTACAAGAGAACGAGTCAAACAACCGTGAATTACGGCGTTTCGCGTAGGAGACTTCAAGCCGCTACTAGCTTGCTCGCGCATGGTAAGGAAGGGGTCACCGGTTCGAGTCCGGTGGAGGGCTTGGGGAGAGACGACGCTACTGCTCGCTGCGGTCCTCGCCGGCCCCTAATAGGTAGAAGAAAAGCAGCAGGTACGCGAGACCCCAGATCGGCGACGCGATGATGAAGTAGACGGCAACGCGCCCGGCTAGCGTGACTGAAAGCAGCCCGATGATCACGCCGAGCAGAAGCACCGCGCCAAAGATAAACGGGGCTGCCACCGCCCAGGTCACCCACGGCCGGTAACCGCGGCGGCGGAAGGTCATTGGTCGTCGGCGCCGTCGACCGTCACGGTCGGCAGTCGCAACTTGAAGGTTGCCCCGCCGCTGCGCGGCTCCAACAGCAGCTCGCCGTTCATCTGTGCGGCTAGCTCACTGGCGATTGCCAAGCCGAGCCCGAATCCATGCGTTGGCTGGGCCGACTCTCCGCGACTGAAACGCTCAAATATCCGCCGGGCATCAGCGCTCGCCACGCCCGGGCCTTGGTCAGTCACTGAGATCACGGCGCGGCCTCCAGCTGTTTCGCTGACAACCTCGACGGACTCAGCGCTGGCACCGTGCGTCAGCGCGTTTTCGATTAGTACGCGGAGCACCTGCGCAACCGCGCCGGGATCTGCAATCGCCCAGACCGGTTGTTCGGTCGCGCTCGCCACTACCTCGCCGCGGGACGCCGTGCCCTGAGCAAACTCTGCAACTACCGAGCGGACAATTTCGTCGATCGGAACGAGTTCGGTCCGCAGCTTTCGGCCTGCATCAAGTTGGCTGAGGTCAAGGAGATCGGAGGTAAGGCTCGAGAGCCGGTCGGCCTGTTCGGCTGCGCCAGCTGCGTGAGATCTAGCCTTGGCGAGCTCGCCGGCGTTGAGATCCTCGCTGAGCATCTCGAGGATCACCGTCAACGATGCCAAGGGCGTCCGCAGTTCGTGCGATGCGGTCGCGACGAAGTCGCGCTGGGCTGAGGTTTGAGCCCTTAAGCGGTTCTGCATTGCCACCATCGAGCGCGTCAGGTCGCCAACCTCATCGTGCGAGTCATCGGAGACGAGTTCGGCTTGTAGGCCGATCACCCCAGCACGATCGGCCGTGTCGCGCAGCGCTTTGAGACGCTGCACCATTCGCCTTGCGATCCATAGACCAAACAGCAGCGCGACGATGAGGCTGATGGCAGCAGCCGTCAGCAGCGACGATCGGATAATCGCCGTCGCTCTATTAACAAAGGTCAGCGGTTTTGACAGCTCGACCGCGACACGACCTCCTCCTCCGTGCAGGGCGATCACAACTTGGGCTTCGCCGTTGGAGTCAACTGAGCTGTGTTGGCTCTTCCCGCTCGCGAGGGCCTTGCGTACTGCGAGCGATGGCTCGAGGCCGCGGCCGTCAGGGTCGGTCGCAGCGAGTAGCTGCCCGGAGGGACCAAAGATCGCTACGTCGGCTCCGTCTGCGGTGTGGAGCGAATGCGCGATTGACCGCACCGCGCGCGAACCGGGGATGCGCGTCTCTGCGGGCGTGATCTGCGCGAGCGGCTGCCGCTGCGCGCGGGCGTTGTCGGCCAGAGCGAGGAGCTCTTGGCTGCGAATCTGACTATCGAGGCGCGGGAGAAGTACGGCGGTGGTGACGGCGAGCGTCACGATCGCGACCAGCAAGAGCGCGCCCGTAATCCTGGCTGTCAGCCCACTAAACACGAGTTCAGGGAGCCTGCACGCGGTATCCCGTGCGGCGAACTGTCAGGAGGAATTGTGGCTCGGCTGGGTCCTGCTCGATCTTTTCGCGGAGGTGGTGGACGTGTACATCAACCGCGCGAGGGTCGCGGTATGCGCTGTCGCCCCAGATTGCCCGCAGCAGCTCTTGGCGGTTCATCGCGGTTCCGGGCGATCTCATCAGCGTCGCCAGCAGTTCAAACTCCGAGAATGTCACTGCTACCGGAACGCCGCCGACGCGCATCTCGCGCTGCGCGAGGTCGAGCTCGACAGCGCCTAAGGTGATCACGCCGCCTTCCGCGTCGGGCGGATTTGAGCGGCGCAGAATCGCTCGGATTCGGCTCATCAGCTCGGCCGGCCGAAACGGCTTCACGATGTAATCGTCGGCGCCAGCCTCAAGCCCGAGCACTGCATCGGCCTCGCTCTGCCGCGCCGTTAGCATCACAATCGCGATCACGTTGCGCTGGCGCCGCAGCTCGCGGCAGACCTCGTAACCGTCGGGGCTGCCCGCGCCAAGGCCAACGTCAAGAAGCATCACATCGAATTGCTCGGCGCCGGCCTGCTCGATCGCATCACGGCCGTTCGATACCGCGACGGCACGATGACCGTCGCGTTCGAACGACTCCCTCAGCGCTTCGCGCAGTTCGGGCTCGTCCTCGCAGATAAGAACGTTGAGCGCTTTGGCTGTCGCCATAAGCGACACGCTATCGCTCGTGGCAGGGAGTTAGCGCCGAGTTGTAGCTAAAGGCAGTTACTTGGGGGCATCGGTAAAGCGGAAGATGCCGCCAGCATCGTGCGTCTCGCTGAGGGCGCGGGTGCCGCTGGCATCCGCGGCGACAACCGGTGTTGAGTGGTCGAGCGCCCACCGGACGACCGGCGTGCACTTCTGTCGCCAGCGAACGCGGCATGTGCGCTGGTCAAACAGCACGTACTTCACTTCGCCAGCCTTAACTTTTGCTTCGAGCTCCGCCGGCGTTAGCAGCGGCTGTCCGTTGAGGCTCGTCAGGAACAGGATTGGCCGCCCGTCACGGGCAATCAGGCTTCCGGTCTTCATCACCGACGGACTGGCTGCTTCGTACTTCGCTGAGCCTTGGTGTGCTCGCAGGTAGGCGCTGAGGCCTTCGAGGTTGCTTGGCCCCATCACGCCTGGGCGCCCGGAGTTGAATGATGCGTTGGTGACGATCATCACCGAGCCCGCCGAGGGAATCGCGAGCACCGCGGCCAGCGTGCCGGCGGCGAGCAAGGCAGTTGCGACGTTCTTGTTCTGTGATCCCTTAGCCAGCGGGCTGCCGGGCATCAACAGGGCGCCAATCAGCGCCACGATCACCGCTGCACCGCCCGCGATTACGGCCAAGCCGCCGGTCGCGCCGATTGCGTCCGCGATAACGAGGCTAACGGCGCCTGCAGCAACTAAGACGAGGCCCACATTCCACCGCGAGCGGGCCAGAATGACCAGCGACGCTAGCCCGACTCCGAGCGACGCCGCTACCGCGGGAGTCATCGCTTCCAGGTAGCGAGAATGCAGCCGCGTCATCTGGCTGAAGAGGATCAGGCCGACGATCAGCCAAGTAGCGACGGAGGCAACGCTGGCGCGTTCAAAACGCAGCTCCGGCCCACTACCGCGCCTAAGCCTCGGGAGCGCAAATGCCAAGGCGATCGCACCGATGATCAGTGCCGCAACGAGCGTTGTGCCAATCATGAACGCGTCGGTACCGTCGTGCGCGATCTTGTCACCGATAGCGCCTGTGGTCGAGGAGAAAAGACGCAGCGGGCCAGATGGATCACGCGACTCAAGCGCGGCGCTCGGATGAACGGTCAGGCGGCCAAGGCCGTTGTAGTCGAAGAGCGCACTCCAGACACTGCCGTTCGTCGAGCCAAACGCCCACGGGTGGTTTCCGGGAAGGATTGACGCCACGACCGGCCAGGCGAGCGCCGCGGCGACAAATGAACCGGCCGTCGTTAGTGCGCGCCACCAGAAGTCGCGCCAAGGCAGCGGGTTTGCGACAGCCGCGAACACGACGAGGGCTGGCAGCACTGCCAGCGACTCAAACCCTTTGACTTCAAAAGCGAGTCCCAGAGCGACGCCACAGCCGACGAAGAAACGGAACTTCTGGGTCTGACCGGCGCGAACAACAAACCACAACGACGCGACCATGAAGAACATCATCATCGAGTCCATCGTGTCGCTACGAGCTGTGATTACACAGATCGGCATCATTGCAAGCACGAGCGCTGATGCCAGTCCCGCGGCGCTGTTGAACATCCGCCGGACAGCATCAAAGAGCAGCGGCACGGCCAGCGTTCCAGCGATCGCCTCCGGCAGTCGCAGCGCCGTCGAATTAAATCCAAAGAGTTTCGTGCTCGCTACTTGGAACCAGAGGTCAAGCGGAGCTTTGTCGATCGATAGCTGGCTCGCGGGCTCATAAGAGCCATAGAAGAAGCCTTTCCAGGACAGTCCCATGCTCCGAACGGCTGCGTCATAAAACGGATTCGGGGGCACGCGCGCGAAAAGCGCGAAGCGCATCCCAATCGCCAGCGCGGTCACCAGCGCTAGGCCGATCCATGCCAGCTTTTCCGGCCGCGTCGAGCGCGGCAACTCTACTGCCGACGTTGTCACGCCCTAGTCCTGTTTCCGCAGCTGTCGCCTGAGCACAAAGAGCTCGCGGAAGGCGCGAAGAATTACCTTCGGGCTAGCGCCGCTGGATTGCCCGGTAACGCGAGGACGATGGACCACGCCGTGTTCCTCGAGCCGCGCTCCGCCAGCCATGCACTTGACTACAAACTCGGTACTGATCATCGCGCCGGTCGAGGTGAGCTTGGCGTCCTGAGCGAAACGCGTGCGAACGAGCTTGAACGCGCAGTCAACGTCGCGCACTGGAACGTCGAATGCCTGCCGCACGAGCCAGTTCCAAGCGGCGGCGTTGAGCCTGCGATGAGGCGGGTCTTGGCGGTCGATCCGCCAGCCCATAACGAGGTCGGCGTCGGTTGTGAGGGGGAGGAAGTCGACTAGTTCCATCAGGTCAAACTGAAGGTCGGCGTCGGTTAGCAGCAACCAAGGCATCGTCGCGGCATCGACTCCTGAGCGCAGCGCGTCGCCGTAGCCGCGGTTGCGGGCATGCATCACAAGGCGCACGCGACTGTCGGTTGCTGCGATCTCGGCGGTGATAGATGCTGTCTCGTCGCTGCTGCCGTCGTCTACGACGACAACTTCGTGTTCGAGAGCGCAGCGCTCGCCGGCGGCCGTCGCCATCGCGATCGACGCCGCGATGTTGCCAGCTTCGTTGAAGCAGGGCAGGACGATCGTCAACCCTGGCAGCGCTTGCGGAGTGGTGCCCGGCGGCGTTACGTCACCGGGCGCTGCTGCTGCGGGTTCGTTGGTGATGGCGATTGGGCTGGGTGAGTTGGGGGAGGACAGGCTTGTAATGGTGCCAGCTGATGGTTTCGGTCTCGTTTGACCAGCGTTGGAATTGTGTTAGCCCGATTTGGCCGACTATTCAGCGATAAAATTGGCCCCAGCTGGATTTACTCTTTAGAGGCGGATTGCATGTTCGAAGTGCCCAGCAGCTACTGCCTGCTCAGTGATACGACGCGAGTAAGACTGACCGCAGCTGCGGCCGCCAGAAGCGACCGATGAGCGTCGCCGACACATCGCTGGCCGTCCCCGCTGAGGACGGAAGCGCCAAACGCAAGGAGAGCGGTGCGCGCGAGCTGCTGATGCGACTTGCTGGCGCGGCGGCGCTAATTGGCTCAGTTGCTCTTTCTCTTTGGCTGGTTCTTGCCGCCACGGCGCGGCCATCGCAACTGTCGCCACGAGCGATCGACGCCCACTTCGCCCCTTGGATCGTCGGCCCGCTTGGGCACTTGATGAGTGGATTGCACGCCACGCCAGTTGAGCTCCGCAGCGACCGCTTTCACGTGCTCGTAGGGCTCTTCATCTGTTGGCTCGTTGCCGCTTACTGTGCACGCAGCTTGCCGCTTTGGGCTGTTGGAGCTGCGCTCGGTCTGCTCGGTTTGATCTTCCTGCTAAGCCCGCCAATGGCGCTGACCGATCTTTTCAACTATCTCCATTACGGCCGCATGGGGGCGCTGCACGGGCTCAACCCTTACCAGGACCTGCCGTTCACTGCGCGCCATGATCCGTCCTGGCAGCTAACGAATTGGCGCCACCTGCTTAGTCCCTACGGGCCCCTATTTACGCTCGTGACCTACTTCCTTGCGCTGCTGCCATATCACGCTGCCTACTGGGCTTGGAAGCTGATCGTGATGCTCTCGGCCTTTGGTGTGCTCGCTCTCGTGGCGTGGATTGCCCCGCACGTTGGCCGCTCGCCGCAGCGCGCGGTCGCATTCGTTGGCCTCAACCCGCTGGTGCTGGTCTTCGGCTTGGGCGGTCAGCACAATGATCCACTGATGTTGGTGGTCGTGCTCGCGGCCGTCGCCTTGGTGATCCGCGGATCGCAGCCGGCCGCTGATCGGGGATGGAGCATCGGCGCCGGTGCGGCGGCGGTCGCCGCGGCTGGCGTCAAGCTCTCGGCAATCGCACTCGCGCCGCTGGTAATAGTTGCCACGCCTCGGCGCCGAAGCGCACTAGCTGGCGCCGCCGCAGCAGCCGTCGTCGTGGCGCTGGTGATACTGATCGCATTTGGCGGCTATCTGCCAAACGCCGTCGCGCAAGACAGGCTGGTTGGCTCGTTTAGCGTGCCGCAGATCCTCGGCTGGATCGGCGGGCAAGGCGGCGAGACCGAGTTCGTTCACACGCTTGCGAACGTAATTTTCGCGCTCTCGGTAATCGTTGCGACGGTCGTCGTTTGGAGTCGGCCAGCTTGGTTCATCGGGGCTTGCGGCAGCGTGATGCTGGTCGCGATCCTGACGCTCGGCTGGACGATGCCTTGGTACGTCTGGTGGGTTCTGCCGTTTGCCGCGCTGGCCCGCACGCGTTGGCTGGCGGGATTCTGCGTTCTGCTGACGATCTGGCTGGCGATTGGGGCTATTCCGGAGGGCGCCAGGGTCACCAGCGCTGTCGGCTACAAGCCTTGGACCACGCCTGCGGGCAAAGCCCATGTCATCTATACGCGCAGTTTGCTGAGGTAAGTCGGAGGCGTCCGGCAGCGCCGACTGAAGCTTTACCGGCTCTTTGCCAGCCGGCCGATAGCGTCGGCCCGCCCAAGACAAAATCCGGCCAGTTAGCTGGAGCTAGGAGTAATTAGATGAATTACCGCAGAATCAGCCTGGCCGCGTTCGCCGCGGTCGCAGTATTGGTCCCCGCCGCGGCGTTGAGCGCCTGTGGCAGCAGTTCCAGCAGCTCGTCCTCGTCAGCCAGCACCGCTTCGACGGCGACCACAACCACGGCGGCTTCCGGCACAGTTGCAGTTGCGCTGACCGAGTTCAAGATTGCGACCACGCCAAACGCGGCGCCCGCCGGAACGGTCACCTTCAACGTGACCAACTCGGGCAAGGTCAAGCACCAGTTCACAGTCATCAAGACGACGAAGTCGGCAGCGACTGTTTTGAATAATCAGAACCCCAATGACGACATCCCTGGTGCCAAGGGTGAGATCGCATCGCTCGCACCGGGCGCAAACAAGACGCTCGTGATCAAGAACATGGTTGCTGGCCACTACGCGCTCGTATGCGCACTACCTGGTCACTTCCAGTCCGGGATGTACGAGAACTTCACGGTCAACTAAGCGGCAGTAGGTCGGCTGCGCCCCCGGCCGCAAGGTCGTGGGGCGCGTCGCGCTGGCCAAGCAATTCATCCGGCGCGTCTCCGCTGGGCTCCCTGTAGCATCTCCTCTAGATGTGAGCTAGATGGTCGCTCGCACTCGTCCATTGGGCCCAACTAACGTGAATGGAAGCGACCTTCAATGAATCGGAAATCACTTCTCCCGCTAGCTGCCATCGGCGCGCTAGCGCTTGCGATTGTTCCTGCCGCTGACGGTCGCGGCGCAGCCGCCAGTGCGTCAGGGCTCAAGATCATCTCTGTGACCGTCAGCCCGTCGGCGCGGGTCGTCACGGTCAAGCTCGGCTGGGATAAGGCGCTGATCGCGAAAGCGGGCAACTCGGACCGCCTCGCCGTCGCCCTAACTTCGCTTCCAGCGAAAGGCCTCCCGGTCACAATCAAGCGTCAAGCAGCTACGAGCGGGCCAACGCTGAGAATCGCTTTAACCGCCGCTCAAGCTCGATCCCTGCGCGCAGCGCGCGGCGTGATCGCCACGGCGACGCAAGGCTACGACAGCCCGACCGACAGTGACACCTATTTTGAGCTCAACGGCGTCGCGATTAAGAAGGTGCGCGGTGTTGTACCTGCAGCTGGGCGGGCCTGCGCGGCGACGCTTGCCGTCGGCTCAAATGCCAGCGGCTGTGACCTGCGCGGAGCCGATCTGCGCAACGCCGATCTGAACCACGTGAACCTTTCCCGAAGCGACCTGAGCGGAGCGCGACTCGACGGAGCGCGCATGCAAACCGCCGAGATGGGTGGCGCCAAGCTAGTCGGCGCGTCGCTCGCAGGCGTTGTGTGGTCAGCTACCGAGCAGAGTGCGCTTACGCTTCCCGACAGCGGATCGAACATCGTTGACGCAATAGCTAAGGCCAAGACCCGAATCGACGTGATCAGCTACACCTTCGGCGGGCCAGACATCGTTGGCCAGGCTTCTAAGCCTGGCGCTTTGATGAAGGCCGTCAGCAGCGGCGTAGACGTGAACATCGTGCTCAACGGTGGTTTCAAGCACTGCGCTTCGATGAGTTCCGCCGACCAGACCACGTGCGCGCAGCAATCAGAATTTGACTCGACTTATGCGATCCAGCAGTCGCTGGCATATGCCCATGCGCATCCAATTCCCGGCGTACAAACGGCAGGCAACTTCACGATCCACTTCGCCTCCCAGAATTATCAAATCACGCACCAGAAGTCGATCTTGATCGACATGATCGACAAGGGTGGGGTTCCTTCGATTGGCCCCGATTCGGTGGCGCTGGTATCAACAGGAAATCTGGGGACTTACGGTTGGGCAGCCCGGTCCAAGCACCCTGATTACCTTGTTAATCCGAGCGCTGGGTGCACGTCGGCTGCAACGGCGTGCGCCGACGACTGGGCGGCACGTGACTTCACGATCACGCTCACGGACCCGCAGCTGCTCGGTAGGATCGCTCAAGTCTTCATGTCCGACTACAACTGCGAGACTTGGGGAGCAAGCGCCGTCTACAAGAATCTCAGTGGCACAACGATGGCTGACACTTGGGCGAACGGAACACTGCTCGGGGATGGGAGCAGCTACCCATCGATCGGTACGTCCGCCTTCTATGGCAACGACGCCCCAAACCCATTACTGCAGCCGGCGCCGCAAGGAAATTCGCGCGACCGCACGCTCAAGCTGATCGCCAGCGCCAGCAAGACGTTGATCGTCTACAACGAGGAGATGGCTGATCCGGACGTGATCAACGCGTTGGCCGCGGCGGCTAAGCGCAAGGTCGATGTTCAGGTTGTGATGGCCTCGGAAATCTGCAACAAGTATTCAACGGTTTCCTGCACCCTGGGGCAGCCAGTGCCAAGTCTGACTTTTGATTATTTGACGAGCAATGGCGTGAAGATCACGCTGCTCAACGCCCATTCTGGTCTTTACATCCACGCCAAAGCGATAGTTGCCGACGCGACTGACGGCTTCATGGGCTCGGAGAATTTTGGCCTTAGTTCGATGAACTACAACCGTGAGCTGGGCCTGATGCTGACAAACCGCACCGATACGACGAAGGTCAAGAGCGGGATTCCTAGCATCGAGAGTGTCGATGGAATCGCTCAGATTTTTAGCGCATTCACGATCGATTCGAGCCCGGCGGGGGGTGGAATTGCCTACAACCAAGCCAGCGTCTACGCCAAGCCAGTAGCGCCGTCAACTTGGCCGACGCCCTATCCCGCACTTGCCACCGACTTCCCGATGCAGTGCGGACCAATTCCTGCCCGCGGGATTCCCGCAACTCCGAACTAAAAAGCCGGCCGCACCCCTGGCCCGCGAAGCCTTGCGGAGCGCTTCGCACCGCGCCCCTCGTGCGGATTGCTGATCCGCTCTGTAGGCTCCGCGGCGGCCGATGACATTCATTTCTGCAGCAGCTTCGTCCGGACTGCACGTCGACGAAGCTTCATTTCTTGTGATCGTGTGCGCGGCCGCGGCGGCAGCGCTGGCGGTCGCGCTAATCGGCGCTCGCATCGCGATCCCGGTTGTTGTTCTGGAGCTGCTTTTCGGCATTGTGATTGGCCCGCAGGTGCTTGGCTTTGCGGCGCCGGATGCCTTCGTCCAGTTCTTCGCCAACCTCGGCCTGGGGATGCTCTTCTTCTTCGCTGGCTACGAAATCGACTTCAAGCGGATTCGTGGCAAGTCGCTGCAGCTTGCAATCGCGGGGTGGGCCATTTCGCTGATACTGGCTTACAGCATCGGTGGAGTCTTGGCTTGGGCCGGCGTAGTCGTTTCTCTCCTTTACACCGGATCGGCGATGGCTACGACGGCGAGCGGCACGCTGGTTCCGATCATCACCGACGCTGGGGAGATGCGCACGCGCTTTGGTACCTACCTGCTCGGCGCAGGCGCGATAGGTGAGTTCGGCCCGATCTTGCTGCTCACGCTCGTATTGACCACTTCAACCGCGAAGAACTTCGAGATCCTCGTCGTATTCGTGGCGCTCGCGGTGCTTGCCGCTTTCGCCTCGGTGCGCACAGCGCCGCGGCTGTGGGGGGCGTTTGAAAAAACGGTCGAATCGAGCAGCCAGCTCGCCGTCCGCTTTGCCGTCGTGATCATCTTTGTCCTTGTCTTCTTCGCCTCGGGGCTCGGCCTAGAACTTCTATTGGGTGGTTTCGCAGCCGGGATGATCGTCCGGCTTGCTGCCAGCGGCCGCGAGGTGGCAGTGCTCGAATCGAAGCTGGTGGGGATCGGCTACGGCTTCTTGATTCCGTTCTTTTTCATCTACAGCGGCATGACGTTCGATCTTGATTCACTGATCGGTAGCACCGAGGGGCTGTTGAAGCTGCCGCTCTTCGTGGCGCTCTTCCTGATTGTGCGTGGCGTGCCAGCGCTACTGCTCTATCGCGGGGTTCTCCAGCTGCGCGATCGTTTTGCGCTTGCGTTTTACTCGGCAACCCAGCTTCCGCTCGTCGTTGCGATTACCACCGTCGCCGTCGCCGCAGGAAACATGCTGTCTTCAACCTCCGCCGCCCTCGTAGGTGCGGCGATCCTCTCGACGCTGATCTTCCCGCTGGTTGCGATGCGGCTGCGCGCGGGCCGCGTCGAGGACGACATCGATGAGGACATCGAGCTCAAGCGCGAGGTCGAAGGCTTCGATGACGGCCCGATTCCCGCCTAACCCTGCGGCGCCGCGGTCTTCTCTTTAGCGTCGAGCTTCTTGAAGAACCCGGTTCCTTCGATGCTTCCCTTCGGCAGGATCTTCGCGAGCCAGTTCGGGAGCCACCAGTTCCGCTTACCGACGATCACCATCAGCGCGGGAACGAGCACGCAGCGAACGATCGTCGCGTCAATCGCGACCGCGAAGGCCAACCCAAGTCCGAACTGCTTCGTCGTCGGGTCGGGGTCGGTGACGAATCCGAGAAAGACGCAGACCATGATCAGCGCGGCCGAAGTGATTACTCGAGCGCTGCGCGATAGTCCCCTGATCACTGCCGTCTCGTTGTCGCCACTCTCTTCGTACTCCTCCTGGATGTGCGTTACTAGGAAGACCTCATAGTCCATCGAAAGGCCGAACAGGATCGCGAACATCATCAAGGGCACGAACGAGACGATCGGCACCGAGCCGCTAAGCCCAATCAGGCCGATTCCCCAGCCCCACTGGAATACGGCGACCAGCATTCCGTATGCCGCGGCGACGCCAAGAAGGTTCATGAAGGCAGCTTGCAGCGGCACGAGAACTGAGCGGAAGGCGACGAGCAGGAGTAGGAAGCTCAGCGCTACGACGATCAGAATCGAGACTGGCAATTTCTGTTGGATCTCGTCGGCGATGTCGATGAAGGCTGCGGTCTGCCCGCCGACATAGGCAACTTGGCCTGTTGATGCCAGCTCTTTCGGTGCCAAGACTCGAAGGCGGTCAACCAGCGCTTGTGTGGCATCGGAAGGTGGCGCCGATTTAGGCACGACGGTTATCACCGCGGCCGACTTGTCGTTGCTGTAGAGCGGAGGGGCTGGCGGCGCGAGCACGTCTGGATCGGCTGCGATTGCCTGCTCAAGCTGCTTGATCGCTGCCGCGTCGCCAGAATTCCCGTTGAGCTTTACGACGACAAGAATCGGCCCGTTGCTGCCTTGGCCAAAACCGGCCGAGTTGAGGTCGTATGCGTGGGTCGCTTGGGACTGCTTGGAGCCTGCGGCAGTGTCGATCTGCCCGAAGATCATGTCCTTCGTCGGAATCGCGATCACCAGCAGAATCACGACTGCCGCCACCAGCGGCGGCCAAGGGTGCCGCGCAATCCCGCGAGCCCACTTAGCCCAAGCGCTGGTGTCGTGGTCAATCGCGCGGGAGGTCCGTTTGTGCAGGCCGGGGACCCGCAACGCGTCGTAACGCTTGCCGAGCAGGCCGAGCACGGCCGGTAGCAGCGTCAGTGCCGAAAGAATCGCTGTAATAACGAATATCGCCGACAGGTATCCAAGCTGGGCGACTATCGGAATCCCGGCGATGGCCAGTGAACAGAGCGCGATGACAACCGTCGTGCCAGCAAAGAGAACCGCGGCACCAGAGGTAGCGACCGACCGGCCGATCGACTCGCTGATCTCCATCCCGCCGCTGAGCTGCTCTCGATGCCGCGAGAGAACGAAGAGCGAATAGTCGATGCCGACGCCCAGACCGATCATTCCACCGAGCGCGCCAACCGATGACGGCACGCTGCTGACATGTGAGATCAGCGTGATCGCCATCGTTCCGATCACGACACCGAAGATCGCCGTGATGATCGGCAGCAGCATCGTCACCACCGAGCCAAATGTCAGCAGCAGCACAATCAGCGCGGCCGCGATGCCAATCCCAAACGAGAGGTAGGAGGCGTTCGGATCAACGGCGGTGGCTCCGAGGCCCCCGCCGGCGGCGTTCTCGAGCCCTGCTGCGGTTAGTGGCTTCTCGATCCGGTTGACGATGTTGTTCGCTTCGTCGGCCGTTGGGATCGCAAATTTTGGCGTGAGCGTGACTTGGATCAGGGCCGTCTTCTTGTCGGCACTAAGCAGCGCCCCAGCCGCCATCGATGTCTTCGAAGGAGGTAGCGGGCTGACGACCGACTCAACCTCGGGGGAGGCTTTCGCAACGGCGACCGCAGACGCGATTGCGGCACTATTTTGAGGGCTTGTAAGCAGGCCCTTGTCGGCGGAATGGACGACGATCGGGCTGTTCGGCTTGAGCAGTTCGGGCAGCTTTGCCGTTAGTACATCGGTTGCGTTTTGGCTTGGCGTGTTGGGCAGCGTTACCGAGTTGGAGGCGATCATCCCGCCGCTGCTCTTGACCCAGCTTGCGAGTGCAACAACGATCACTAGCCAAACCGCCATCACGATCCAGTGGTGGCGCGCGCAGAACTTTCCGATCCGGTAGAGGGCCGAGGTCATAACTCTTTATACAGGCCGGTTCCCTGTAACTCGGCTGCGCTCTGCGTGGGCCACGCGTCTGTTAGGTTGAGCGGCCTTATGAGAGCTATCCAGATAACTGAACTGACCGGTCCGGCAACGGCGCTGAAGCTGGTTGACATCCCTGAGCCCGATCAAGCTGCCGGGCACCCGATGACCCCTGGCGAAGGCGTGATCGTTGACGTGAGCGCTGCCGGGGTTGCCTTCCCAGAGCTGCTGCAAACCCGCGGTGAGTACCAGATCAAGCCCGATCTGCCGTTCGTTCCAGGCAGCGAGGTAGCCGGCATCGTCCGCAGCGCCTCAGCTGGGTCGGGCTTTGAGCCAGGCCAGCGCGTCGCCGCATTCTGCATGCTCGGCGGCTTCGCCGAGGTCGCCGTCGCGCCGGTCCACTTCACCTTCGCCCTTCCAGACGAACTCGACGATGGGCAGGGCGCCGCGCTTGTTCTCAACTACCACACGGCGCACTTCTCGATGGTCCACCGCGGTGGATTGCGCAGCGGTGAAACGGTGCTAATCCACGGCGCCGCTGGCGGCGTCGGCACCGCTTCAATCCAGGTCGCTAAGGGACTTGGGGCGAGGACGATTGCGGTCGTCTCAAGCGATCAGAAGGAAGCGGTAGCGAGGGAAGCTGGCGCTGATGAGGTGGTCCGCTCCGATGGTCCTTGGAAGGACGAGGTGCTAGCGCTCGGCGGCGCCGACATGGTGCTCGATCCGGTCGGCGGCGACCGCTTCACCGACAGCCTCCGCTCGCTTAACGAGAATGGCCGCCTTGTCGTAGTCGGTTTCACCGGCGGATCAATCCCGGAGGTGAAGGTCAATCGACTGCTGCTTAACAACACTTCTGTGATCGGCGCTGGCTGGGGAGCATCGGTGCTTGGCAACCCGGCGCTGGTTAAAGCGACCGGAGATGCGATCGCTGATCTGATCGCCAGCGGTTTCGTCCGGCCGCCTGTTGGCGCGCACTTCGCGCTTGAAGATGCGGCCGACGCGCTGGAGCTAATCGACAGTCGCGGCGCCACCGGAAAAGTCGTGCTAGACGTAGCCTGAAGCACCAATCGGCATAGTAGTCGCGGCGATGCCATAGAATCGACGCGATGCGCAAGGCTGACAAGTACGCAAACCTAGTCGCCGTCTTTGGACCGGTCATTGTGCTGATCGCGCTAATTCCGGTTGCCGTCAATCATGATCTGCTCGCTTGGAGCGACCTGATCATCTTCACGATCATGTATCTAGTCTGCGGTCTTGGTATCACGGTCGGCTACCACCGTCTCCTCACGCATCGCTCGTTTGAGACCTACAAGCCGATCGAGTACATGTTTGCGATCTTCGGCTCGATGGCGATTCAGGGCGGGCCGATGGATTGGGTCGCCGACCATCGCAAGCATCACGCCCATTCGGATGTCGAAGGCGACCCTCATAGCCCGCACGTCGGCCACGGTTCCGGAGTACTTGGAGCGGTTCGCGGCCTCTGGCACGCGCACGTCGGTTGGACCTGGCGAGTGCACGGAATGGCGACGCACAAGAAGTACGCAATCGATCTCAGCGAAGACCGCGGCATGCGCGTGATTCATTACTCGTTCCCGTTCTTCATCCTTGTCTCCGCCGCGCTCCCGTTTGGACTTGGCGTTGCGATCACCGGAACGATTTACGGTGGGCTGACCGGCCTGCTCTGGGGCGGGCTGATCCGCGTGCTGCTGCAAAGCCACGTGACCTGGTCGGTCAACTCGGTCTGTCACTTCTTCGGCAATCGCCGCTTCGACGTTGAGGATCAGTCAACGAACGTTTGGTGGCTGGCGATCCCATCCTTTGGCGAATCGTGGCACCACAACCACCACGCTTTTCCGCGCTCGGCTAAGCACGGATTGAAGCGCTACGAGATCGACGCATCGGCGATGCTCGTAGGGCTGCTGCGCAGGCTCCACCTAGCTTGGAACGTCGTCGAGATTGCGCCTGAGCGCCAGGCGCAAAAGCTCTCGACGTCGCAACCTCAGCCAGTTTCCTGAGGGCTCTGCCCGATGGCTTCTAACTAGGCCTGATCTTCGAGGATCTTAGTCTTCTCGGCCTCGAACTCTTCGTCACTGAGCGCGCCGCCATCTCGCAGTGCAACTAGACGCTCGAGCTTCGCCATGCGCTGACTTTCGACGTCGCCGGCCGGCATCGTCTTGTCGGTTGCGGTGCGGGCTTTCACGTCCGCCGCGGCCTTCGAAGTCGTCTCCTTGACGGCCGTGCCAGCGCGGCCGAAAGCGGCACTGACTTTTGCGGCGCCGGCGCGAAGTGAATCGCCACCCGATCCGCCAGCGTTCGGGAAGTCCGCCAGCGTCTCACGCCTCAGCATGTAAACGCCGAGGAAGACGAGCACCACGAAGAGCAGAATGAACCCGGGGCGACCTGCGGCCGGGATTGGCTCCCAGATCAGGAACAGCAGAATTAGCAGTCCGATGACGATGTAACTGGCTTCGGGATACGGGTTCAGTACCGGTGCCAGCCAGCCGCGGACCGCTTTCGCCGCCTTCGTGCGACCACCGAGCAGCCCGGCGATGGTCAGCATCACTCCGACCACTACCGCTTGCGTTGCCAGCTCACCGAGTAGCGAACTTTCGATCGACCACGCGGCCTTGACCGCTGGCTGAAGTGAAACGTCGGTGACCAGGTTCGATACCACTTGGTCGCCGACCGCGCCCCGCAGAATTACTACCGCGAGACCGGCGATGATCAGCCCCGCGCCAGCCTCGACCATCGTGTTCGCGCGCCGGCCTGAAGCGAGAGCGACGGCGACAATGAACAGCAGCACAGCGAGAACCGTGAAAATAATCGCCGATGTCTTCAGCGCCTTGGTGACCTGCTGGATCTGCTGCAGATCCTTCGATTGAACGACGGTTACCTGACCAGCGCCCGGGGGTATTTTGGAGACGATGCTGCTTGGCAGGCCGACGCTGGCGCCGACCTTCTGAAGGATCGTTCCTAAGTTGACCGTGACGTTGCCATTGGTTGTGCTGACGTAGCTGTTTCCGCCGTCGATCGCTTGCACGAACTGCTCGTGGGCGAGGCGGTTCGCGTCGGTCCAGATTGCTTGCACTGCTGGCTGCTCAAGCGCCGAATTCGCGGCCTGCGTAATGAGGTCGCGGGCTCCCGCAGCGGCTACGGGAGCAAGCGGCTGCAGGTCCTTGGGCAACACCGTTTTGATCTCGGCCGGCACGTCGACATTCGTGTAGAGCTGGTCGACTAGGTAGTTCGCAACTTGGCTGCGGATCGCTGGGTTGGCGATCAACTCTGAACTCGACTTAGTCCATTGGTTGGTGTCGAGCAGCTGCTGGCGCGTCCAGTTTGCAAACACGGCCAAGATCGTGAAGATCGTTGCGAGGATTACGAGCAGATGGACCGAAATTCGGCGGCCGCGTGACCTCTTCCACGGCGATTCTGCGCCTGCCATCACGGCGGTCGGCGCGTCATCGGCAGAGGCCTTGGCTCGCGTGGGCTGTTCGGTTGTCTTATCTTCGGAATCTGGACTCATATCGCGGTAGCCTCGCACATACGCAGCCCTTCCGCTAGCCCCTCTCTTCGTGAAACGCTCAACACCCCCTCAACCCCCGTCACGTCGGCGCCTAACAGGCTTCGTCGTGCGCGTGATCGCGCTTGGCTTAATCCAGGCGCTAACCCTCTGGGGTGCTGCCGCAATTATTCCGGGGATTGACGTTCCGTCGTTCGCTGCTGCGCTAGTAGTCGTAATTGTCCTAGCCGTCTTTGGTTCGTTGATCTGGCCGCTGATTACAAGACTGCTGCTGCCGCTCACGGTGTTGACCTTCGGACTGCTGGCGCTCGTGGCAACAACTGCGATGGTCTGGATCTCGCTCAACGTCGTTGACCACAGCCAGCCAACAGTGATGGGCTCGTTCTTTGTGGCTGTTTTGATGACAGTGGTCAGCACGATTGCCGGCACGCTGCTCGACGTTGACGGCGACGCCTACCACCTCAGCGTCGTGCGGCGGCGGATGCGCAAGTCGCGCCGCAGCAATGAGACCGATGTTCCCGGCGTGATCTTCTTTGAGATCGACGGACTCGGTGAGCAGGTGCTGCGCGATGCGATCGAAGCCGACTACGTGCCGACGATCGCCCGTTGGATTGCCGACGGCAGCCATCGCCTTGTCGGCTGGGAGTGCGACCTGTCGAGTCAAACAGGCGCCAGTCAAGCCGGGCTGCTGCTCGGTAGTAACGAAGACATGCCTGCCTTCCGTTGGTATGAGAAGGAGCGCGGGGTGGTGATGGTCTCCAGCAGTGTCAGCGACACGGCCGAGATGGAGCGCCGCCGAAGCACCGGAAGTGGCCTCCTTGCCGTCGACGGGACGAGCCGCGGCAATTTGCTCTCCGGTGACGCCCCCAGAGCTTCCGCGACGCTGAGCGTCGTTCGTGACAAGGATCGATCCCATTCGAGCGAGTTTTTTGCATTCTTCTCCGACCCTTCCGGGATGACCCGCACGCTGGTCCTCTCCGCGCACGACATCATCCTCGAGAAGTTCGCCTACTGGAGTCAGATGCGCTCCGGAGCCGAGCACGTGCACCGCGGCGGCGTCTACCCGCTGCTGCGTGCGGCGATGACGGTCGTGATGCGCGAACTCAACACAGCGACGCTGCTAGCGGACATCGTTGAGGGTGTCCCGGTTTCCTATTCGACCTATGTCGGTTATGACGAGGTTGCGCACCATTCGGGCATCCGCGCTCCCGACGCACTTGCAGTTCTTCGGCGGCTCGATCGGCAGCTGCTCCGCCTTGAACGCGCGACTGCGCAGGCGCCGCGGCCCTACCACATAGTCGTCCTCTCGGATCATGGGCAAACCCAGGGAAGGCCGTTTCGTCAGCGCTGCGGCCAAACCCTTGAGGAAGTTATCGAGAATGCCTGTTCCGGCGATCAGGCAGTTAGCGCACCGCCTGCAGTAGCTGAGTCTTGGGGCGAGGTCGGTGGTTGGCTGACCGAGCTGAGCACCGATGACAGCGCTGGCGGAAGGATGATGGCGCTTGCAACGCGCCGCTTGGTTAGTGATGACGGGGTCGTGCTCGGGCCCGGCCGTGAGGCGCACGAGCAGCACAGGGCGGTTTCCGACTCCGACTCCGAAGCTAAAGAGAGGCCGGAGGTAATCGTTCTCGCGTCCGGGTGCCTAGGGCTTGTCTCATTCCCGCGGATCGCAGGGCGGATGACGCTGGAGCAGATCGAGCTGGAACACCCCGGCCTCGTTGCGGCTTTGGCCGCGCATCCTCAGATCGGCTGGGTGATGGTGCGCTCCGAGCACGAAGGGGCCGTGGTCCTAGGTGCCAGCGGGAGCTATCGCCTCCGAGATGACAGCGTCACGGGGACCGATCCGATCGCCGACTATGGCGTCAACGCCGCCAGCCACCTTCGACGCCACGACGGCTTCAGCCAGTGCCCGGACCTGCTGATTGGCGGTGCATACCTGCCGCAGGAGGATGAGATCGTTCCGTTTGAGGAATTCATGGGCTCGCACGGAGGGCTTGGCGGTGCTCAGATGCACCCGTTTGCGCTCGTGCCGACCAGCTGGAGCGAGACCGACGCGCCGATTGTCGGCGCCGCGACGATGCATCACGAACTTAAGCGTTGGATGGTTGAGAGCGGCCTAAGCGTCGCAGGCCCCCAACAATCGCAAAGCGCCTGATGCCAAACAGCCCAGCGACGCAGCCTGCGCCACGGAACGCGGCGCTAGACGGTTTGCGCGCCGTCGCGGCGCTCAGCGTCTTCGGATTCCATGCTTGGCTCTACACGCTCAGCACGCCCCGCGCCTCGTTCGCACCAGTGTCATTCCTCAACGATCTCTTCGCTCAGCTGCGGGTTGGGCTGGTGCTTTTCTTTGTTCTGACCGGCTTCTTGCTGTTCCGCGCATGGGTCAGATCGGGCGCGGCGGGCGGACCCGCGCCAGCCAACGCTACGTACGCCGTCCACCGGATCGGCAGAATCGTCCCCGCTTATTGGTTAGCGATCATCGGCAGCGCGCTGGCCTTGTATCCGCTGGCTGGCTCGCCCGGAGTTCGCCTTCCTCCGGCTGGGTTGCTGCCGCTCTTCTTCATATTCGCCGAGAATTTCAACCCGCAAACTCTGCTGACGCTAGATCCGCCAATGTGGACGTTGGCGGTTGAGGCCACCTTCTATTTGGCGCTGCCGGTTCTTGGCTGGCTCGCCCTACGTGCTGGGCGCGGCCGCGGGACGATGACATTGGTGCCTTTGGTTCTGCTTGCCGGCGGGGTGATCTTCAACTACGTGATCTCGTTGCACGGCGGTGGCTCACCGGGCTGGCCGAAGAGTCTGCTCGCAATGCTGCCCTACTTTGCGCTGGGAATGCTGGCCGCCGTGATCGTCGAAGGCCGTGGGCTGAGCCGACCTTCGGCGCGGATCTGGGTGGCGGTCGGGGTACTGCTTGTGGTGGCCAACGTCGTAGTGCAGATAGAGGCCTTCGACGTGTTGCGTGTGCTGCGCGATCTGTCGGCAGCGGTTGGTTTCGCGATCATCGTCGCTGTGGCCGCACTTCGCCCGCCCAAGCCGCTTGAGTGGCGACCGCTCGTTTGGATCGGAGGCGTTAGCTACGGCTTGTATCTGTGGCATGTGCCGGTGCTACTGGTGCTTCGCGCCGATGGTTTGCTCCCGCTAAACCCGTGGGGCGCAACGCTCGTCGCGCTCCCGCTCTCGCTGCTACTCGGCTGGATGAGCCTGCGGCTAGTCGAACAGCCAGCGATGGCCTGGAGTCGGCGGACGAAACTCTTCGGAGCAAACGTCAGCCGCAGCGCTTAGCGAAGCGGCGGAAGAGCTCACGGCCGTACTCGTTCCAGGCAGGCAAGTGGTCAGCTAGGCCACCGTCAATCAGCGCCGCGTCTTTCTGCTCTTGGGACGTGCCCTTGTGTAGCGGTTCGAGCCACTCGTCGAGGATCTGCTGGTCAACCTCGGGGTGGTGCTGGAACGCCCAAGCTTCCCCCAGTCGGAAAGCCTGAACGCATAGGTCGTTGCGCGCGAGGACGGTTGCATCGGGTGGCGGCTCGCAGGCGTAGCTATGCCAGAGCAGGCCTGTCAGCGTTTGGTCACCGAAGCTTGCAATCGGGTCGTCGAGCGCTTCTGGGAGCTGCTCAAACTCGATCCAGCCAAGCTCCTTTTCGCTCGCCTTGAAGACAGACCCCCCGCGGAGGTGAGCGATCATTTGTGCGCCGAGGCAGACGCCGAAGAGTGGCCGCTCCTGCTCGATCCAATCGTTCACGATCTCAAACTCTTGCTCGAGGTAGGGGTAGCGATCGACTTCGTCGATGTTCTCGTCCCCACCGAGAACGAGCAGGCCGCTGTAGCTCTCCAGCGGGGACGGCGGTTCAGCGCTGAGCGCCGGGCACCATTCTTCGATTGTCATTGAGTTATCGCGGGCGCCATCGACGAGCACTCCCGAGGTGCCGCCGTCCGGATGGATGATCGCGAGGATTTCAGCCATGCCGCATCCTACGATCTCCGCCCGTCCCTGCGAAGCCGATCAGCGCGCCACAGGCGCTAATTGCCGCTGCGACCAAGAACGCGTCCGCATAGTTGTTGCCTGCCCCGATCGAGGCGATTAAGCCGGCCAACGGTGCGCCGAGCCCGACGCCAACATCGAAGAAGGCGAGGAAGGCGCCGAGCGCAGTCGCGCGCCGGGCCACGTCGGTGTTCTCGATCACGATCACCGCGAGCGATGGGAACACGAGCGACATTCCGCCGCCGGCGAGAATCGCTCCGGCTAGAACTATTGGCAACGAACCGGCGAGCGCAACGACAGCTATTCCGCTTGCTTGGATCAGCCCCGCAACCAAGATCGTTGGCCGCGAGCCGAACCGGTCAGGAACCGATGACAGGAACAGCCGCGTGAGAACGAACGAGGCCGTGAAGGCAGTGAAGGCCGAAGCGCCATGACCGATTCCTTCGTGGTCAAGTAGCAGAACAACGAACGACATGAAGCTGCCGTAGGCAAGCGAAACCATTGCCAACGAAGCACCCGGACGTAGCGTTGAGGATGGGACCCAGCGCAACAGCCCGCGTTGGTTGCGGCTTGCAACCACGGCGGCGCTCGGTGCTGCGTTCGCGTGGATCTCGCCGCCGACGAGCTCAGCTTCGGCTAGCTCTTCCGACGCCGACTGTTTGGTCGCCTGCGCCGCCGGGATGAGACTGGCGATCACGAGCGCGACCAGCGGCGCAGCAACCGCGAACGCCCAGACCGCGTCATAGCCAGCGGCGCTGAGAATCAGCGAGCCGAGCACGGCGCCGACGGTGATCCCGCCCCAGACCGAGAGCCCGAACAGGCCGACGACGCGCGCCCGCCCTTCGACAGGCGCGAGGTCAACGATCCAAGTAATTCCAGCGGTGTAGATCCATCCTTCTCCGATACCCACGAGCAGGCGCGAAATAATCAGTCCCGGGACTCCGGCGGGCACGAAAAGCAACGCCGCGCCGAAAGCGCTGATCGCGATGCCAGCAATGTGGACAGGCTTGCGCCCTCGCTTATCGGAGATTCTGCCACCGATCGGGCGCATCATTATCCCCGTCACCGAGAACGCGCCGATCACTAGCCCGACGGCCACATCGCCGCCGCCGATCGGTCCCTTGACGAACAGCGGAAGCACCGGGATCACTGCGCCGATGCCAAGAACGTTGATCAGCGTTGCCGCAAACAGTGCGTAGGCTGCCGCTGAGCCCGCGCGCCGCCGGTCTTCAGGGGCGCTTGATTCCTGCCCGGCCGAGTCGTAGCTGCCCATTGCGCCTGAGACTAGCGCCGGTCACGGGCCGCCAAGTCGCGCTACACTGAGTTTTCGACTCGCCTGGGGCGGGTCGTTTTTCTGCCCCAGACAGTCTTTTGACGCAACCTCTAACACCGGAGTCAACGCATGGCCCGTGGAGATGTACGCGTCGCGATCACCCTCGAGTGCGAGGACTGTAAGCGACGTAATTATCAAACGAACAAAAGCAAGCGAAATACGCCTGACCGCGTAACGCTGCGCAAATACTGTCGCTGGTGCCGTAGCCACACCAGCCACAAAGAGACTCGTTAGTGAGCTTCGAGCAGTGGCACGTAACCGCAAAAGAGCGAAGCAGCGCAAGGCCAAGCGAGATGGATCGGCTGGCGGCGAAGGGATCGTCCGCGACGACATTCCAGCCTCGCTCGACCACTCCTCAGCCGACGTTGACGAGTTCGAAGCCAAGCTTGTCGCTGGAGCTGAAGGCACCCCGGCCGACCCGAAGGTCGACCCAAGTGCCGGTGGAGTCGTCCATCCTGAAGGGCTCAGCGCGGAGGAGTTCGCCGAGCTCGAGGACCGGATCGATGATGTCGAGCAGAAGATCGAAAGCGGCGATCAGGAATCAATCAGTGAGGCTGAGGAGTCGCTCGAAGCTGACATCGAAGCTCGCCAGGCCGCTGCGGGTGTCTCTGCAGCAAGCGCCGATCAGCCTGCCAGAAGGAAGTCGATCTTTGGCCGCTTCTTCGATTTCCTTCGCGCCTCGTGGTCAGAGCTTCAGCGCGTTCAATGGCCTGATCGTCGTCAAGTCGGACAGGCCACTGCAGTCGTTATTGGCTTCGTTGTTGTCGCCGGCGCCTATCTTGGTCTCGCTGACGCAGCTGCCCAAAAAATCGTCGACCTAATCATCTGACCTTCAAACCGATCTGGATCCCATGTATCGCTGGTACGTAATCAACACTCGCTCAAATCTTGAAAAGAAGGTCAAGGGCGATCTCGAACGCCGTCTCGCAGCTCACGATCAGTCGAGCAAGGTCAGGCAGATCGTCATTCCGACAGAGACCAAGGTTGAGATCAAGGACGGCGAGAAGGTCTCGAAGGAAGAGCGCACGATGCCGGGCTACGTGTTGATCAACATGGACCTCAACATGGTCACCAACCCTGAACTTTGGGCGGTCGTCAAGGAGACGCCGAACCTGACCGGCTTCGTTGGCGCATCAACAGATCCAGTCCCGCTGACGCAGCCTGAGGTTGATCGCCTGCTCCACCAGGAGGTCGCTCAGAAGGTCGCATCGAAGGCGCAGTTCACAATCGGCGAATCGGTCAAGGTTGTTGCCGGTCCGCTCTCAGACTTCTCAGGCGAAATCGCCGAAATCAATCAGGACGCCGCGAAGCTCAAGGTGCTTGTGTCAATCTTCGGTCGAGAGACCCCGGTCGAGGTTGGCTTCGATCAGGTCAAGAAGATCTGATCTAGGTAGCCGCTAAAGATTCGCAGACAGGGATAAACGATGGCCAAAAAAGTACTAACTCAACTCAAGCTCCAAGCCCCCGGCGGTCAGGCCAGTCCTGCGCCACCGGTTGGCCCTGCTCTGGGTCAGCACGGAATTAACATCATGGAGTTCTGCAAGGCCTTCAACGCCCAGACGCAGGAGAACGCCGGCGTAATCACCCCAGTGGTGATCACTGTCTACGAGGATCGCTCATTTACCTTCATCACGAAGACGCCGCCAGCGGCCGTGCTGATCAAGCAGGCGATCAAGCTGAAGAAGGGCTCGGGCGAACCGAACCGCGACAAGGTCGGCAAGATCACCCAAGCTCAGCTGCGTCAGATTGCTGAGACCAAGCTCGATGACCTCAGCGCAAACGATGTCGATGCCGCGATCAAGATCATTGCCGGCACGGCTCGATCAATGGGCGTAGAGGTGGTCGCATGACCAAGCACAGCAAAGGCTTCGACGAAGCACTCGGAGAGGTTGACCGCGAGCGCGAGTACGAGCCGGCCGAGGCCGTAGCGCTCTGCAAGAAGCTCGCGCGAGCAAAGTTTGACGAGTCAATCGAGCTGCACCTGCGGACCGGCCTTAACGTCCGCCACGCCGAGGAGCAGCTGCGCGGCACGATCGCGCTGCCGCACGGGCTTGGCAAGGACGTCACGATCATCGTCTTCGCACAGGGCGACAAGGCCCGCGAAGCTGAAGCCGCCGGAGCCGACGTCGTCGGCGCCGAAGACCTTGCAACGAAGGTCGAAGAGGGCTTCAGCGATTTCGACGTCGCGATCTCAACTCCCGATCTGATGCCGGTCGTCGGCAAGCTCGGGCGCGTGCTTGGGCCGTCAGGCAAGATGCCTAACCCGAAGGTCGGCACCGTGACGATGGACATCACGAAGGCCGTCGAAGAGGCCAAGGCAGGCAAGGTCGAGTACCGCACCGACCGCAGCTCGATCGTTCATCTTGTAATTGGAAAGGCAAGCTTCTCTGAGGAGGCGCTGCTCGCCAACTACGCAGCTGTCGTCGAGGAGATCATCCGCGCTAAGCCGTCGGCGGCTAAGGGCCGTTACCTGAAGTCGATCACGCTGACTTCGACCATGGGCCCTGGCATCAAGGTTGATTCCGACCCATCTTTCACCCGCGATCTTCAGGAGGCAGCGCCGGCCGCGGCCTGACATCCTGAATATTCGCGCCACCCAAGACCTCCGGCAGGCCGTGACGACGGCCACAAGTCCGGAACAGGAGGCTCATGAACAAAGAACAGAAAATTGAAGCGGTCGCTGAGATCGCAGAGCAGATCGAGCAGTCACAGGCTGTCTTCGCGATCGACTATCGCGGCATCACCGTGTCCGAGATTGCCTCGATCCGTGCCCAGCTTGGCGCTGCCGATGCCAGCTTCCGCGTCGTCAAGAACTCGCTGACAGAGCTTGCCGCAGATAAGGCTGGCGCTGAGCATCTAAAGACGCTGCTCGAGGGTCCGACGGCGCTGACGTTTATTCGCGGTGACGCGGCCGCGGCAGCGAAGGCGATCTCGACCTTTAACCGCGAAACTGACTTGCTGCCATTTAAGGGCGGCATCATGGATGGCGAGCCGCTCGAGGTTGAGCAGATCAAGATCATTGCCCGCCTGCCTGCCCGTGAGGTTCTTTACGGTCAGCTAGTTGGCATGGTTGCCTCGCCGGTCGGCGGACTTGTCCGCGGCCTTGGTGGGCTGATCGGTGGACTCGCGACAGCACTTGGGCAGATTCAGCTCCAGCGCGCCGACGAGCCGCAGCCTGAAGCTGAGGCAGCAGCCGAGCCGGAGGCTGAAGCAGCTCCGGAGGCTGAAGCAGCTCCAGAGGCCGAAGCCGAAGCAGCACCCGAGACTGAAGCCGAAGCCGAAGAGGCTCCAACGGCCGAAGCAGAACCAGAGGCCGAAGCAGAGCCTGAAGTAGAGGCTGAAGCAGATACCGAAGAAGCACCAGAAGAAGAAGCATCTTCCGACAACGAGGCGGACGCTTCGGCTTAGGCCGAGCTCGCCGAAGCGATCCCAGGAGGGAATAAGAACATGGCAACAACGACAGAAGCATGGATTGAAGAGCTGAAGGGCATTTCGGTGCTCGAGCTCAATGAGCGCGTTAAGGCGCTCGAAGAGGAGTTCGGCGTTTCGGCGACCGCAGTGGCAGCAGCCGCTCCGGCAGCCGGTGGCGGCGGAGACGCTGGCGGCGATGACGACGCCAGCTCAACGGTTGACGTGATTCTCACGGCAGCCGGCGACAAGAAGATCCAGGTCATCAAGGTTGTCCGCGCGGCAACCGGCCTTGGTCTGAAGGAAGCCAAGGCTGTCGTCGATGAGGCGCCAGGTCCAGTTAAGGAAGGCGTTGAGCGCGAAGAGGCAGACAAGCTCAAGGCTGAGATCGAAGAGGCAGGCGGAACGGTTGAACTGAAGTAGTCGCCTTGCCGTTTGAAGTGTCGAAGGGCGTCCTGCGGGGCGCCCTTCTGCGTTTCCGGGGCCGTCCGGCGTGCCTGTTCGACTGTTATCTGTGACCCACCGGTTCAACTTGGTCCGGCGCGCCGAGGCAAGCCATTCCTACGGCTTCGTGATGTTCTTCGTC
Source organism: uncultured Solirubrobacterales bacterium (assembly GCA_903821395.1). GTDB lineage: Bacteria > Actinomycetota > Thermoleophilia > Solirubrobacterales > Solirubrobacteraceae > F1-60-MAGs163. Next base: position 26,599 of record CAIJLJ010000063.1, read on the forward strand.
GTCGGGACGATCGTGCTTGCCGTGGCGATCCCCGAGAGCAGCTCCTGGAGGGCTTCGATCGTCGTCTGCCAGGCCTTGGCAGCCGTCATCGCCTGCTGGACCTCCGATGCGCCGCAGCGCGTCTTCAGGATCGTCCTTATCTTCTCGGTGCTTGGCGTTCTCGGGGCGATCGGACTCGGTGTCTTCGGTGGCACCAATTCGCCTGCCGGTCGAGCGATGAACGTGCTGGGCGTCGTTGTCGTCGCCGCGGTGATCATCAGGGGCATCGTTCTCGACATTGAGACTGAGGGAGTCCGAGGGCGCGCGGTAGCTGGCGCGCTCACCATCTACTTGCTGTTCGGGACGCTCTGCGGTTTCGTTTACGGCCTCGAGGAGTCGATCAGCAACAACCCCGTGCTGCATGCGTCAAATTCGACGCTGGAAGCCAACGGGTCAACCTCGGCGAACATGTACTTCTCGTTCGTAACGCTGACGACCGTCGGTTACGGCGACCTGACTCCTGTCTCCGGAGGCGCCCGCGCGACGGCAATCTTTGAGGCGCTCGTCGGCCAGCTCTATCTGGTCGGCATCGTCGCGACGCTTGGCGGGGCGCTCGGAAAAGGCAGAGGCGGGCTAAAGAACGAGCTCGCTCCGGAGGCTGCTTCGGCGCCGCCGACAAATTCCGACTCCTAGTCCGTTTGGCGCTGACGCCGCGCCAATAGTCGGACTTCCGGGGCGGCGTCCGTGACCGCCGATGCGCATCGCAGGTGGGGCCTCCTTAGCCTTTTGCTACTTTCCGATTTCGCGCGTGGCAGTCATGCGCAGATCAAAATTATCCCGTAAGCCTTTGCCCCCTAGGAGTCGCCGCTTGTCCTGCGTAGAAGTTCCACGAACGCGCACTTTTTCTGCGCACCTCGAGTACAGGCTCGGGGTTGCCAACGTGACCCACTCGTGAGTCAGATCTCAAACCTCTGGCGGCGCGTGGGGGCAAGCCACTCCTACGGCTTCGTGATGTTCTTCGTCGTCGCCACGATCGTCTTGGCGGTAGCGATTCCTGACGACAGCAGGTGGCGCGCTTCGATCGTTATCTGCCAAGCGATCTCGGCAGTGGTCGCCTGCTGGACCTCAGACGCTCCGAAGCGGCTCTTCCAGCTGGTGCTTACCTTCTCGACGGTATCGATCCTTGCCGCGATCGGGTTTGGCGTGTTTGGTCAAGTTGGTTCGACTGCGGGTCGGACTGTGAACGTGATCGGCGTGCTGGTCGTCGGCGCGGTGATCGTCAGGGGCATTGTGATTGACATCCAGGCCGAGGGGGTGCGGGGGCGAGCGGTCGCCGGCGCGCTGACGATCTACCTACTTTTCGGAACCCTCTGCGGGTTCATCTATCGCCTCGAGGAGTCACTCAGCTCGGATCCCGTGCTCCACGCTGCAAACCCGTCGATCACTGACGATGGGTCCACCTCAGCAAACATGTATTTCTCGTTCGTCACGCTTACTACGGTCGGCTATGGCGACCTCACCCCGATCTCAGGTGCGGCACGCGCCACGGCAATTTTTGAGGCGCTCGTTGGCCAGCTCTACCTGGTAGGGATCGTTGCGACGCTTGGTGGGGCGCTTGGAAAAGGCAAGGGCAAGCTGTAGAAAAAAAGTTGGCGCTGGAGCCTGCTGTTGCGCCACTGTCGAATTCCGACGGGTGATCCGTTAGACTGCCGAAATCGGTCAATAGTCGTAGCCGCCTAAGTGCGGACGCCGCGCCACATACGCGGTCGTCCAGGGCGGGGTCCGTGAGTGCCGATGCGCCCCGTAGGTGGGGTCTGCGTAGCCTTGTGCTATCTTCAGAAGTCGCGCGTGAAAGTCACGCGCACCTCGTAGTTGCCCGTAAGCCTCTGAAACTCAGGAGTCGCCGCTTGTCCCGTGTAGACGCTCCACGCACGCGCCGTACCTTCGCGCGCCTCGAAAGCACCATCGATGTTCCCAACCTGATCGACATCCAACGCCGCTCATTTGAGCGCCTTGTCGATCCCGTCAAGGGGGGACTGCGCGAAACAATCGACGACGTCTCGCCGATTGAGGATTACACCGGAAACCTCGCAATTCAATTCGGCGAACTGGCCTTCGAAGAGCCTGTCGCCACGATCGAAGAGTGCCGCGAGAAGGACATCACTTACGCGCGCCCACTCTCAATCACCGTCGCCTTCATTAACCGCGAGACCGGTGAGATCCGTGAGCAGCAGGTCTTCATGGGTGACTTCCCATGGATGACCGACCGCGGCACCTTCATCATCAACGGCACCGAGCGTGTCGTTGTGACCCAGCTGGTCCGCTCGCCGGGCGCTTACGTGATGGAGCCGAAGGACAAGGAGAAGCAGGTCTTCACCGCCAACTTGATGCCGGCCCGCGGCTCATGGCTCGAGCTGGAGATTGACAAGAAGGGCAAAGTCTTCGTACGCATCGACCGCAAGCGCAAGCTTCCGGTAACGGTGCTTCTGCGCGCACTCGGCTTCACCGATGACGAGCTGCTCGAGGTTTTTGAGGACTCGCGTTACATCCGCAACACAATTACTGCCGACCCTCCTCACGCGGAGCCGCGCGCGGAAGACTTCTTCAAGCGCGTTGAGGCGCTATCGAAGAAGCTCAAGGGCGCGACGCACAAGAACGACGCTGCGCTCGACAAAGAGGCAGTCGCCGAACTCCTCGCTTGGGTCACCGATGACAAGCGTAAGTGGAAGGAAGCCCAAGATGACGAGGTCACTGAGCTCACGCAGCTCTTGACCGAGGAGCTCGAGCGCTTCGAGATGAACCGCAGCGCAGGGCTGATTGAACTTTTCAAGAAGCAGCGTCCGGGCGAGCCGCCGAGCGTTGAAGCAGCCGAGTCGCTGCTCAACCAGATGTTCTTTGACCCCAAGCGCTACGACCTAACTCGCGTTGGTCGCTACAAGCTGAACGCGCGCCTTGGGACCGGTGTTGATCTCGAGACTCGCACGCTCACGGTTGAAGACATCGTTGCTTTGATCAAGGAACTCGTGCTGCTGCCGAAGTTGCTTGGGATTCCAGAGGACGACGAGGTCGAGATCAAGGACTTTGCCGCTGAGGCGCAGTCATTGCCGCGTGAGCCGCTGGTAGATCATCTCGATGAGTACGAGCATTTTGGAAACCGTCGTCTGCGAACAGTCGGCGAGTTGATTCAAGACGCTTTCCGCGTCGGTCTCTACCGCATGGAGCGCGTAGTTCGAGAGCGCCTAACGACTGAGGATGAGGACACGATCACGCCGCAGACGATCGTCAACATCCGCCCAGTTGTGGCGGCGCTGAAGGAGTTCTTTGGCTCCTCGCAGCTGAGCCAGTTCATGGATCAGACGAACTCGCTCTCTGGCCTCACGCATCGCCGCCGCCTGTCGGCGCTTGGTGCCGGCGGCCTGACCCGCGAGCGCGCACCGATCGAGGTTCGCGACGTACACCCGACCCACTACGGCCGGATGTGCCCGATTGAAACGCCTGAGGGCCCGAACGTCGGCCTAATCGGTTCGCTTTCGAGCTACGCCAAGATCTCTGACTTTGGCTTCATCACGACTCCTTATCGCGTCGTCAAGGACGGCGTCGTTACCAACGAGGTTGTCGATCTCGATGCCACGCAGGAAGAGGAGATGCTGGTCGCCCAGGCCAACCATCCAATCGATGAGAAGACCGGCAAGCTGCGCGGCCCTGAAGTTATCTGTCGTACGCACGCCGGTCAGTACGTGACCGTTGCGCCGAAGGACGTTGACCTCGTTGACGTCTCGCCTCAGCAGATCTGGTCGGTTGCGACGGCGATGATTCCTTTCCTCGAGCACGACGACGCCAACCGCGCTCTGATGGGCTCCAACATGCAGCGCCAGGCAGTCCCGCTGCTGGTTGCAGACGCACCGCTCGTAGGTACCGGGATGGAAGCGCGAGCAGCGCTCGATACCGGCGACGTCCTGCTTGCCGGCATCGACGGCACCGTCACCTTCGTCGACGCTGAACGAATCGTGATTGAGGGCAAGGAACGCGAAGAGCATCTGCTCAGCAAGTTCCAGCGCTCAAACCAAGGAACGTTGATCCATCAGCGGCCACGCGTGAAGAATGGCGAGAAGGTCAAGGCTGGCCAGGCGCTTGCCGACGGCGCATCGACCGATCACGGTGAGATGGCTCTTGGTAAGAACCTGATGGTCGCCTTCATGGCTTGGGAGGGCTACAACTTTGAGGACGCGATCATCCTCAGCAGCCGCCTCGTCAAGGACGACGAGCTGACTTCGATTCATATCGAGGAGTACGAGGTTGATGCCCGCTCAACGAAGCTCGGCGACGAGGAGATCACGCGTGACATTCCGAACCGTTCGGAAGAGTCGCTGCGTAACCTCGACGACCGCGGCATCGTCCGCGTTGGTGCCGAGGTCCTTTCCGGCGACCTGCTTGTAGGAAAGGTGACGCCGAAGGGCGAGACCGAGCTGACGGCGGAGGAGAAGCTGATCCGCGCGATCTTCAAGGAGAAGGCACGCGAGGTTCGCGACACGTCGCTGAAGGTGCCGCACGGTGAGGGTGGCGTCGTAATTGACGTCCAAACATTCTCGCGCGAGGACGAAGACGAGCTGCAGGCAGGCGTTAACGACCTGATTCGCGTCTTCGTTGCCAAGAAGCGCAAAATCTCAGAGGGCGACAAGCTTGCTGGCCGTCACGGCAACAAGGGTGTTATCTCGAAGATCGTCGACGAGCAGGACATGCCTTTCCTTGAGGACGGCACACCTGTTGACGTCATTCTCAACCCGCTCGGCGTACCGAGCCGAATGAACGTCGGTCAGATCCTTGAAACGCACCTCGGCTGGGCCGCGGCGCAAGGCTGGTACGACGACGGCACTCAAGCTTTCAAAGAGTCGCGTGACGACGACAATCGCGTCTACGTATCAACGCCAGTCTTCGACGGCGCAACAGTTGAGGACGTTGACACGGCGCTCGTCAAGTGGCAGGACGAGCACAAGGGCCGGATCCAGATGGACATCGACAAGTCGAAGCCGGTTGGAACCCAGGCTTCGGGCAAGTTCACGCTATTCAATGGTCGCACCGGCGAGCCGTTCGAGCAGCAGGTGACGGTCGGTTACATGTACATCCTCAAGCTGCTGCACCTTGTTGACGACAAGATCCACGCTCGTTCAACCGGTCCGTACTCGCTTGTTACCCAGCAGCCGCTTGGTGGTAAGGCGCAGTTCGGTGGCCAGCGCTTCGGCGAGATGGAGGTTTGGGCGCTCGAGGCTTACGGCGCCGCCTACACGCTGCAGGAGATGCTGACCGTCAAGTCCGACGACACCGTTGGTCGCGTTAAGGCTTATGAAGCGATCGTTAAGGGAGAGAACATCCCTGAGCCTTCGATTCCTGAATCTTTCAAGGTGCTGCTGAAGGAGATGCAGTCACTCGGGCTCGACGTCAACGTCGTATCCGATTCGGGCGAACGCGCCGAGATTCCAAGCGAGGAAGATGATCTGCTGCGCGCAGCAGAAGAGCTTGGCATTGACCTTTCAGGCGCCCGCGCCGGCGTCGCAGTCGAAGGTGAAGAAGGCGAACTTAAGGAAGAGGGTGGCGACGAAGAGGTTGCCGCCGAAGAGACCGAGGCAGAGGAACCAGCATGATCGACATCAATAACTTCGACGCGATTGAGATTGGGCTTGCTTCCTCGAAGCAGATCCGTGGATGGAGCTCGGGCGAGGTAACAAAGCCTGAGACGATCAACTACCGCACGCTCAAGCCAGAAAAAGACGGCCTCTTCTGCGAGCGCATTTTCGGGCCTACCAAGGACTGGGAGTGCTACTGCGGTAAGTACAAGCGAGTTCGTTACAAGGGAATCGTCTGCGAGCGTTGCGGCGTTGAGGTCACGCGCTCAAAGGTCCGCCGCGAGCGCATGGGTCACATTGACCTCGCCTCACCGGTCAGCCACATCTGGTTCTTCAAGGGCGTTCCAAGCCGCATCGGCTACCTGCTCGACATGGCTCCAAAAGAGCTCGAGAAGATTCTCTACTTCGCCGCATCGGTCGTTACCTGGGTCGACCAGGAAGCGCGCTGGCGCGACGTTCCTTCGCTCGAGCCTCAGATGCAGTCTGAGATCGACAACCTGATCACCGAAGAGAAGGAACACACGACGCATCTGCGCAAGATGCTCGAGGCCCGTGTTCAGTACCTCGAAGACGGTTCGCAGGCTGACTTTGGTGACGAAGACTTCGTCTGGGCCGACCGGCTTGACATCAACGTCAAAAAGCTCTCGGCCGATGAGCGCAAGAAGCAGATCGCCGAGCTAACCAAGGCGCTGACCTCAGATATTGACGACACCGAGGCTTACTACGACGACCAGCGGATGCGACTTCGCGAAGTTTGGAAGCTTTTCGCAAACAAGGTCGAGCCGTCAGAAGATCCGCCGGCTGAAGGTGAAGAGTGGCCGCTTAGCTCCTACACCGATCGTGCAGAGGACAAGGACGAGTTCCAGCCGAAGAAGCTGATTGCCGATGAGACTTTCTTCCGTGAACTGAAGGGTCGCTTCGGTTCTCCGTACGGCTTTGGCGAGTACTTCGGCGGCGGCATGGGCGCAGAGCATGTGCGCGAGCTGCTGCTCTCGAAGGAGGACTACAAGCGCGAAGGCCGTGGGCGCAAGGTCGACCCCGACCGCCTCGCCGGCACAGACCTCGCACCGGCTGACATGCCGGGCATCGTGATGGAACATGAGCGCGTTGACCTCGAGGACGAAGTCAAGAACGGCAAGGGCCAAAAGCAGGCTCGCGCGGTTAAGCGACTGAAGGTTCTTTCGGCCTTCCTCGGCTCTGACAACAAGCCAGAGATGATGATTCTCGACGCCGTTCCGGTGATCCCGCCGGAGCTGCGCCCGATGGTCCAGCTCGACGGTGGTCGCTTTGCGACGTCGGACTTGAACGACCTTTATCGCCGCGTGATTAACCGCAACAACCGCCTCAAGCGCCTGCTCGACCTTGGTGCACCAGAGATCATCGTGAACAACGAGCGCCGGATGCTGCAGGAGGCCGTCGACGCACTGTTCGACAACGGCCGCCGTGGCCGCCCGGTCACCGGGCCGGGCAACCGTCCGCTGAAGTCGCTCTCCGACATGCTGAAGGGCAAGCAGGGTCGCTTCCGTCAGAACCTGCTCGGTAAGCGCGTCGACTACTCAGGCCGTTCGGTGATCGTTTCCGGGCCGTACCTGAAGCTCTACCAGTGCGGTCTGCCGAAGCTGATGGCGCTCGAACTGTTCAAGCCGTTCATCATGGCCAAGCTCGTCGAGCACAGCAGCGCACAGAACATCAAGGCCGCGAAGAAGATGGTCGACACGATGGTTCCCGAGGTTTGGGACGTGCTCG
>CAIJLJ010000064.1 GCA_903821395.1 uncultured Solirubrobacterales bacterium
AGCTCCGCCATGCCAGAGGCGACGACGATCGAAGCGCCGTCTGCCTCCAAGATGGAACGCTCGGCGCGCGTCGGGTAGTACTCCGGCAGGTCGCAGATTTGGTCGAATAGTTCACCGCCGACCTCGTCGTAGAAGTGCTTTGGTGACAGCTCCTTGAATGGCCGCGTGAGGCCGTCGAGAACGTCATCGGCCAGTGTCCGCTCATCGCTCTCATTAAGCGGTGCGATCACTCGCACGCGATCACTCACCGCTGAACGTCCCGCGCGAGTCTGACGCCGCTGAAGATCTGCCTACGCTGCGGTAGGTCCCAGTTGCGAAAGCTCGGCGATGCAACGCGCCCATCGGTCGCCCACGAGCCGCCGCGCAGTACGCGGTAGCCCTGGCGGAAGAAGACCTGCGAATACTCTGGGTAGGGGTGGGGTTTGAAGCCTGGGTAGCCGTCAAACTCGCTCGTAGTCCACTCCCAAAGATTGCCGATAAGGTCGAGCGCGCCGCAATCGGCTGCACCCGCGGGGTACGCGCCGACCGGCGAGGTATCGAAGCTAACTTGGCCGACGTTGGCGCCGCCGAAGTCGCTCGGCGAGCCGCGTCTCCACTGCGCTGCGGCCTCCCATTCGGCTTCGGTCGGAAGCCGCGCGCCGCGCGACTTAGCGAAGGCCTCGGCCTCGTAAAAGCTGATGTGGGCGGCGGGGCGGTCGGGCTCGATTTGCCGAGGGCCGCAACTCGTGCGCTCGACCGGCTGCGCGCGGTCGCTGAGATCCCAATAGAGCGGAGCTGTGATCGCTTCGGCCGTAACCCAAGCCCAGCCATCGTCGCTCCACCACTGCCGCTCGCCGTAGCCGCCTTCGGCAATGAACTCGAGCCAGCTGCCATTCGTCACCGGCGTACGGCCAATTGCGAAACTCTCGCCGCTCAGCAAGCGACGTGGCAGCTCGTTGTCATATGCGAACTGATCGCCGCTTGCGCCGAGTGTGAACTCGCCGCTCTCAATCTCAACGAACTCAAGGCCACTGTGGCCGCCTGTCGCGGCTGGTATCGGCTCGCGAAAGCTGGGCTCGAATCCCGGAAGCTGTGCCAGGGCAAGCGTCTGGCAAATCGTCTCGCGGTGTTGCAGCTCATGGCGCAGAACCATCTCGCCGATCTCCGCGTCAACGGCCTGCTGCGCGCCAACGTCGATCGCCCGCTCGCGCACGGCGGCAAGATACTCGCGTGCTTCGGCGGCGTTCAGCTGTTCTATCTCGCCGCGAACAGCCCTTGGCGTTTCGAAGGCGTCGTAGAGCGCGGCTAGGTCGGGGCGCAGCAGTGGCTGACCGCCACCGCGATGGACGAGCCAGAGGTCCTCGTAGGCGGCGATGTGAGCCATGTCCCATACGAGCGGGCTCATGATCGGGTCGATCTGGCGCTCTAGATCCTGATCGCTGATCGCCGCCGTTAGCTGCAGCGTTCGCTCGCGGGTGCTTTTCAGGAGGTCGGGCAGCGCGCTGGCCCCTGCACTTGCTGGCGTCGCGGTCATCTTGAGATCGCTTAGTTGTCGCTTTCGCCAAGCGCCGCCGCGTCAGCGATCAGCGTCATGCGGTCGGCTGGCAGTAGCGAGGCAGGGGCTTGTGGGCCGGGTTCGCCGAGTGTCAGCGTTAGCGCATCGGCCTTCCCGGCTCCGGTTACGAGCAGGACGAGATCGGTGATCCCGCACAGTGTTGGCAGCGAAAGACTGACCCGCTCCGGCGGTGGCTTCGGCGAATTGACTACCGGGATTACGCGTGCGCCTGTCATCTCAAGTTCCGGGTGGCCCGGAAAAAGCGAAGCTGTGTGGCCATCGGGGCCAAGCCCAAGCAGGCAAACATCGAGCTGCCTGTCACCAAGCTGATCGCAGTAGTCGGCTGCGGCGGCGTCTGGGCCGAGCTCGCCTTTGACTCGGTGCAGCGTTGCCCCTGGCAGCATCAGTGTCTGCTGAAGCAGCAGCGAATTGGCTTGCGGGTCTTCCGGGCCGACGCAGCGTTCGTCCGCCAGCCAGAGGTGAACCCCGTCGCCGTTCCCTAGCGTCTCGCTCAGGATCTGGTAGGTGCGATCCGGCGTGTTGCCGCCGGAGCATGCGAAGTGGGCCTCGCCGCGGGCCGCGATCGCTGCCTTGATCAGCTTCGTGATGGTCTCCGCAGTCAGCTGTGAGGCGGCCTCGGCGTCCTCGCAGCGCTGGACTTTGAACTGGCTCACGCGTTCTCCCCAGCGTCAGGATCAACCGCCGGGTGGTCGCCAGTGATCTGCTCTAGCGGCCGAGCAGCATCAAGCTCCTCGTTGGCGGCGTTGACCGCCTCCTCCGCGCTGATCAGCTTCATAACGGCATTGATCAGCGCCAGATGTGTGAAGGCCTGGGGGAAGTTGCCGAGGTGGCGGCCGGTTTTCGCGTCAAGCTCCTCGGCGTAGAGCGATAGCGAGCTGGAGAACGACAGCAACTTCTCGCAGAGTTCGCGGGCGCGGTCGAGCTCGCCGATCTCTACCAGCGCGGAGACCATCCAGAACGAGCAGATCGTGAACGTTCCTTCCTCGCCGCTAAGTCCATCGTCAGTCTGGTCAACGCGGTAACGAAGGACGAAGCCGTCCTCACTCAGCTCATCGGCGATGCCAATAACCGTGTTGCGGATCCGCTCATCGTCGGCTGGCAGGAAACGGAAGAGCGCAACCAGCAGCAGCGCAGCATCGAGCGCGGTCGAGCCGTAAGCCTGAACGAAGCGGTTCTTCTCCGGGTCGATGCCATTGGCGAGGATGTCTTCGCGAATTTCGGTCGCGGCAGCTTGCCAGCGATCGATCCGCTCTTGGTCGTTGCGCAGCTCGGCGAGTCTCACGCCGCGATCGCACGCGACCCAGCAGAAGACTTTCGATGAGACGAAGTGCTGCGGCTCACCGCGCACCTCCCAGATGCCGCGATCGGGCTCTTTCCAATTCTCAATTGCGCGCTCAACCTGATTGACGATGATTGGCCACGCAGAATCGCTCAGCTGATCACGATTCTTGGTGTGGATATAGATCGAGTCGAGCAGCGCTCCCCAAACGTCGTGCTGCTTCTGGTTGTAAGCGCCATTGCCGATCCGGACCGGCTTGGAATCCTCGTAGCCGTCTAGATAGTCGAGCGTTTTCTCTTCGAGCTCGCGCTCGCCGCCGATTCCGTAGAGCACTTGCAGGTCGCGATCACCAGCCACGAGGTCCTCGATGAAGTAGTAATAATCTCCCGCTTCCTGGGCGAAGCCAAGCGAGTAGAGACCCCAAAGCATGAAGGTTGAGTCGCGGATCCAGGAGTAGCGGTAATCCCAGTTGCGCTCGCCGCCCGGGGTCTCCGGCAGCGACGTCGTGGCGGCCGCAACCATTGCTCCGGTCGGTGCGTAGGTAAGACCCTTAAGCGTGAGTGCGCTGCGCTGTAGATAAGTCCGCCACGGGTGATCGGGGAACGAACCGTGGGCAAGCCAGTCGTGCCAGAAGTCGGCCGTGAAAGTCAGTCGGCGGTATGCCTCATCGAAGCTTGCAGGAGCTTCGTGCTCGGTCCAGCTGAGCGCTACGAAGGCGGTATCACCCTCGTGCAAGGTTGTGCGGGCGCGGGCGCGACCACCTTCGAAGCCGAGCCGGAGGTCGGTTGTCAGCGTCAGTTTCAAATCCTCGCCCTCGGCCGAGGCGACGCCTACTCCGTAGCCGTCGCTGGCGTACTCCCACTCGACTGGGATGCGGCCGTACTCAAGTTTTGGTTCGCATTCCATCTGCATTTCGACGTGACCGTTGATGCAGCGCATTGTTCGCAGAAGTACGTGGTCGGCATCGGTGTCGGTGGGAGAGCGGCGGTGGGTCTCTGAACGTTCCGAGTCGTGATGCCATGGGCCTACGAGCAGCACGTCCTGAACGACGACCCAGCCGGTGCGCGTGGCCCAAGTGGTTTCGAGAATCATCGTGCCTGGCAGGTAGCGGCGGCCGGTCGGTACGCGCTGGTCGCCTGGTGAGATGCGGAAGCCGCCAGCGTCACGGTCGAGCATCGCGCCGAATACCGACGGCCCATCCATCCTCGGCAGGCACATCCACTCAACACGGCCGCTCGGCGCTATCAAGCAGATTGACTCGCAATCAGAGAGAAATGCATAGTCGGCGATCGGCGGATAAGCGCTGCCGTGGAGTGTTCCGTCGTGTACAAGAGGTTCCATAGCGCCAAAGCTAGCGATTTTCGCCACCAATGGCTGCGAGAACGCATCCTCCCCGCGGCCGTGCTCAGCGCATGCCAGTCGCAACGCCGCATCAGTCGCAGCCGCGATAGGGTCGGGATTCCTGTTTTGAGTAGAAACCGTGATGGCCGACTCGCATACCGCTCCAGACCGAAACCTCGCGCTTGAGCTAGTGCGCGTGACTGAAGCCGCCGCGCTCTCGGCTGCGCGCCTAGTTGGGATGGGCGACAAGTTGGCTGCCGATCAAGCTGCCGTAGATGCGATGCGCCTCGTGCTGGGGACGGTTTCGATGGATGGCCTAGTGGTGATCGGCGAAGGGGAGAAGGACGAGGCGCCGATGCTTTACAACGGCGAGCACGTCGGGGACGGGTCGGACCCGCAAGTAGATATTGCCGTTGACCCGCTCGAAGGCACGACGCTGACGGCGAAGGGCATGCCAAGTGCGTTGGCAGTGATTGCCGTTTCCCCGCGCGGCACGATGTTCGATCCTGGCCCTTGCGTCTACATGGAAAAGATGGCCGGCGCCAGCGACATCGCGGACCTGCTCGATCTCGATCGGCCGGTAACCGAAACCTGTGCGCTTGTAGCCGAAAGGCGCAACATTGACATTGGTGACGTAACCGTGGTGGTGCTTGACCGTGAACGGCACCAGGAGCAGATTGGCAAGATTCGCGCGGCCGGCGCGCGTGTCCGCTTGATCAGTGACGGCGACGTCAGTGCAGCGCTGTTGGCTGTCAGTGATCGCTCGCCTGTGGATCTGCTCTGGGGCGTTGGGGGAACTCCCGAAGGAGTCATTTCAGCGGCCGCGCTTAAGGCCACTGGCGGCGCACTGATCGGCCGGATGTGGCCGCGTGACGAAGGTGAGCGGAAAGCCGCGCTCGACGCTGGCTACGACCTTGAAAGGCAGCTGACGCAGGACGATCTCGTCCGCGGCGACGATTGCTTCTTCTCAGCGACCGGCGTCACCGATGGAGATGTGCTGCAAGGAGTCCGATACGAGGGCCGCGGCGTCGCTTCGACGGAGTCAATCGTGATGCGCTCCAGCTCGGGGACGGTGAGGCGGGTAAAAGCTCGTCACAACCGCGAGAAGCTGCGCGAAATACTCGGCTAGCTCGCTTGCTGTCGCGAGGGGGCTAGGTCGCCTCGCGCGATTGAGCGCAGGAAGCCGTAGGTCACAAGCACGTGGATTCGCGACTGCGTCGCGGCATAGGCCCATTGGGCGATTGAGGCTGCGATCTGCGGGTAGTAGTTGGCGATCTCAACGTCAACGTGGAGAGTGCTCAGCCCGGCCGCTTCCGATGGCTGGCGCCTCACTTCGATTTCGAGGTACCCGTCGCTGTCGGTCCCCGGAACCGCGACCAGCACGCCACTCTCAATCCGCCAGCGCACCACGCCCCTGCTCGCGTCGATCTCGTATTCAGGCTTGCGAAAGGCCAGTAGCACCAGCGGTCGAAAGAGCAGCACGACGAACCGCTCCTCGTCGCTGTACTTGACGCGAATCAGGCCAAGCGTGCAGCGGGTAAGAAAACGCCAGTACGTTCGAGCTAGCCGCTCCAAGTGGACCGGCGTCCAGATCGTCTCCAGCGCCGCCGTTGCGATCTCGAGATCGGCCGATTGAACTGAACGGACTGCGCCGCTGGCGTCGGTGTGCGTTGAGTCTTGTAGTGCGCCGATCTGAACCGCTCCGACGCGGCGAGGGCGGCTGAGCAGTTTCGTTCCGAGGGCGACCAGCGCAAGCGCAAGCGCAATAAGTGCCGCGATCACGACCAGTGCCTCGAGAACGGCCACGAGTGTGTTCATTGCGCGGGGCTGCTGCTCTCCTGCATCGCTCGTTCGACCGCTTCGTCGAAGGTCATCGGGTTGTCGTTGATCCCCTGCGGCGGAGGCGTACGGACGATCATCTCTTCCTTGAGTCCGTCGATAAGCGGCCGCGCTAACGCTGGTTCGACGCTCGTCACAAATCGAACCCAGTACGACGACAGTCGCGGTGAAAGTACCGGCACCGGAATGATCAGCGGCTCGCGTCGGCCGTCGATTCGAGCGAAACGCTCCATCATCTGGCGGTAACTGACGACATCGGCTCCGCCAAGCTCGACGTCGGTCGGCGGAGCGGCAAAATCGGCTAGCTCAGCTAAGGCGCTGGTGACGTCGTCGGCGGCGATTGGCTGCGTTCGCGTCTCAATCCACTTGGGCCCGACCATGATCGGCAGGCGATGGACCAGCTGGGTAAGCATTGTGAATGAGGCGCTGTCTGAGCCGATAACCATCGCTGCTCGCGCGTGAACCGGTTCGGGTACCGCGGTCGCAAGAATTTCAGCGACCTCAGCTCGGCTACTTAGGTGTGCTGAACCGCCGCCAGACGGGGGCAGGCCGCCGAGATAGACGATTCGCCTCACGCCAGCTCGCTCTGCAGCCGCCGCGAAATTACCGGCGCCGACGCGGTCGTTGTGCTCAAAGTCGCCTTCCGAGCGTCCCATCGAATGGATCATGTAATAGGCAACGTCAACTCCTTCCAGCGCCTCGTCTAGGCCGGAGCTGCTGAGCACGTCACCCTTGACGACCCCGACTGTGGCCGGCAGCTTGGCGTCCTGCGGCCTGCGGACGAGCGCTTTGACCTCATGGCCTTGCTTGAGTAGCTTCGGCAATAGCGCGCCGCCGACCGCACCGGTCGCGCCGGTCAGCAATATTGACTTGGTTTTCTCAGTTTTCTCGGTGTCCATAGAAGAGCTACGTGCAGGATGACGTTCAGCGATGACCAATTACGCGCTTTGTTGCGTATTTCTTAGCGGTGGAGAGCTAAGCAGCATCTCCAATACTTAAAAACTATGACCGATCTACCAATCAAAGAGGTTGCCGAGCAGAGCGGAATTGCATCCGGCACGCTGCGTATGTGGGAGCAGCGCTACGGCTTCCCTAAGCCTCAGCGTACTTCCAATGGGTACCGCAGCTACAGCGCTGAAGACGTAGAGACTCTTCGCCGCGTGCAGGCTTATCGTCATCGAGGGCTCTCGATCGCGTCGGCAATTGAGCGAGCGATCGAAGATGGGAGCCACTCCGATCGTCCATCGCTCTACGCCGCAGTCGCAGCATCTGGCCGCGACATTCGCCCACAGATTCTGCGCAAGTCAACGCTAATCGCGCTGAGTCGCGCAATTGAGCACGAGACACTCGCCAGTGCCGCTGCCCCGGTGCTGATCGGAGCCTTCCAGCACGAGTCGTTCTACCGCGCTGTCGAGCCGCGCTACCGCCGGATGGCTAAGCAGGCTGACATCGCCGTCGTCTTCGCTGACTTTGAAGCTGAGCGCTCGCCTAGCGGCGGTCCGGTCGAGATCCCGATTGCGCCGGAAGACGCGCTGGGGAACGAGTGGGCCGTTGTTGTTGATGCTCCGGGTTACTCCGCCTGCCTGTTGGCCTGGGAGCAGCCCGGTGTTACCGAGCCGGGCGAAGACGATGATGGCGATCGGCGCTTTGAGGCGATCTGGACGCTTGACCCGGTCGCGACGCGCCGCGCTGCGCAGGCAGCCGCAAGGCTCGTCGCCCGCGCCGATCCGTCGCTCGGTGCCGAGCTTGATCAGATTCTGCTCGAGCGGCCGCTGGCAATTGCGGATTCAGCTCCGGCGCTGACGGCTCTGACGAATCGAATCGTCGCGTACCTCGAAACTGCCTAGGGCTGAAGCGAGAGCAGCTCGATCGCGCTGCCCGCGGCAAGCGAGCCCTCGCCGCGGGGGATCACCGCGAGCGCGTCAGCCAGTGACATTGAGCTAAGAATGTGAGAACCCTGAGGGCCGGTCGCGAAAGCTTCTCCATCATCGATCCGCACGCGGACGCATTCGTCGCGGTCAGGGTGACGTGGGATTGACTCACCGAGCGTTGAGCTCGCAGTCTGCTGCGGTGATCGGCCCTGAATTGCGCGCAGCGCAGGAGCCACGAAGAGCAGAAAGGTGACCATCGCTGAGACCGGATTTCCTGGTAGTCCGAAGACGAGCTGGCCGTCGCGGCTACCAAACCAAGTCGGCCGCCCTGGCCTCAGCGCTACGCGCCAAAAACGTTCTTCCACGCCGAGCTCCATGAAAGCGCCTTTGACGTGGTCATGGGGCCCGACCGATACGCCCCCCGAGCATACGATTACGTCGGCCTGATCTAGTGCCTCGGAGAAGCAGCGCTCTGTCGCCGCCGGATCGTCGCCGACGTGGCTTGTTAGGACGACATCGGCGCCGGCGGCGCGGACAAGCGCGCCGATCGTCGTCAGGTTTGAGTTGTGTAGCTCGCCGGGCGCTAGATCGGCGCCGGGATCGCGCAGCTCGTCGCCCGTAGCGATCACTGCAACGCGCGCGCGTCGTACGCACTGGAGCTCTGCCCGGCCTGCAGCAACCGCGATCCCGAGCTCGGCCGGCCCAAGCTCGCGGCCGGGTCCCAGCACCGCATCACCGGCGCGTAGGTCTTCGCCGGCGAGCCGAACGTTGCGGCCGCCCGTTAGCTCCTCGAGCAGCGTCACTGTGTCGCCGTGATCTTCTGCTACCTCGATCGGTGCGACTGCGTTGGCGCCGTCAGGCATCACGGCTCCGGTTGATATTCGCACTGCCTCGCCCTCGCCAACAGATATAGCCGCCGGTTGGCCGGCGCGAGACTCGCCGATCAGTTTGAGAGTGCGGCCAGCGTCACCGGCCCGCGCAGCAAAGCCGTCCATCGCGCTATTTGCGCTGCTTGGCACGTCGTAACTTGCGATTACCTGTTCGGAGAGCACCAAGCCCAGCGCGCCATCGACCGGCGTCAGCTCAGCTGGGAGTAGGCGGCAGTGGCCGGCCACCAAAGCCTGGGCCTGCGCGATATCGAGCGGCTGGCTAGCCACGTTCTGCTCAGTTGGCTGCAGGGATCGCGCCGGGCAGCGCTGAATCATCGAGCAGGGTCAGCGCGACGCTGTGCCGCAGCACGCCTACTGTGCCGCGGCCCGTGTCGACAAATCCAAGCCGCCGAGCAACTTCGATTGTCAGGTCGTAGCTGACGCCAGCGCCGTAAGGCCCACGGTCGATCACCGGAACCGTGATCGACTTCCCGTGGAAGCTGAAGTCGAGCAGCGTGCCGCAAGGGAGCGTTTTGTTGGCGACGCCGATCGTGCTCTTACGAAGCTTTACCGAGCAGGCTGAGGTTGTCCCCGACTGGTCGTACCAAGTTGCCTGCGTCTTGCCGTAGATCGTGACAACCGTAGTGGGAACGTTTGTGATCTCGCTCGCCCGCGCGCCTTGTGGAACGGCCCGGGCAAGAAAGCGGCCGGTCTTTGGCGCGCGCCAGGCAAGTTTGAAACTGCCGTCCCGTGAAGCTGGGCCGTTGGTAACCGCAACCCAGGCGCCGGAGCGGCTCTGGAGCTGGATCTCGGCGCGTCGGCCTACACCGGTTCCGGCCAACATGCCGGTCAACGAAACAGATGAACCGAGTGTTGTTGGCGCTGCACTTAACAGGGCTTCGCCAGCTTGAGTACCGCCAGGGCCCTGCGCTAGCGCAGGGACTGACGCGCCAGCTAGCAGGATCGCTGCAGCGGGTACGAAAAGTAGATGTCGGTACGAAAAGTGGATCTTGTTCTTGTCTCGTTGGTGGCCTACGAGGTGAGCTGACGGGCTCGGGCCAAACGAGCGGCCCTACAGACATCCTTTGTCCGATTCGCCCCAGCGAGCCAAGGCTCGCAGTGGTTCCCCCGTCCGCCTCACGCATGGCGCGAAGCGGTTCGGCATTACGTCCTAAAGGGTACAGCAACCAGATGAGGGAAGGGGATAGGCAGTAACGGCGGGCGCTACTAGCCCGGCAACAAGCGCAGTGCTGCCCGAGTCAGTTCCGTCAGCAGGCCGGCTGGGTCGGCGTTTCCGAACGTCTTGCCCTGATGTGGCGTGGCGTAGCCAGCGCGCGGGACTGAGCTGCGCTGGGTTGATTTGGCCTCTGTGGTCGTCAGGACGCTTTCAGTCTTGGCGGCTGGCTCAGTTTCGGTGATGCCGGTCGTCGGAGCGATTTTTGCGCTTGTGTTAACGCTGGCTTGGGCCATTCTTGCTGCTTCGCGACGGACGCTCGGGCGCTGGCGGCGGCTCCGAGGAAGGTTCGTCAGGACGTCCTTTTCGGTCGTCGGGTCTTGAGGTTCTGAGGACTGCATCGGCTCATTCTGCCACGCGCGGAACAAAGATGCGGGATTTAGCGTGTAAATCTTCGCCGCGATTACTCCGACGGCGGTACTCTGGAGGCTCTGCACAGTGGTTCGATCTGTAGCTGGGGGAGTCTCGGCGTCGATCTTCTACTGTCATCAGGGCCCCGGCGCTGCCGGGTGTAGTTGATCCCTCAAAGTACGAAACGGATGCCATGACCGTCACTGAGTTTCAGGAACTAGACGAGATCAAGACGCTTGTCGCCCGCGGCGCGCAGACCGGAGTGCTCTCGCACGCCGACATCGCCAGCGCCACCGCCGAGCTCGACCTTGATGATTCGGATCGCGAAGAGCTGAAGACCTGGATCGAAAGCCAGGAGATCGAACTGATCGACGACGATCCGTCGGCGCCGACGACTCAAGTCGAGCGCGCACCGGATAAGCGTGGCCGCCGCCGCGCCAAGGCCGCGATCGACCTGCGTCCGGACATGACGACCGATTCGCTGCAGCTCTTCCTCAAGGACATCGGCAAGGTTCGCCTGCTGACCGCCCAGGAAGAGGTTGACCTGGCGAAGAAGATCGAACGTGGCGACCTTGACGCCAAGCACAAGATGGTCGAGTCGAACCTGCGCCTCGTCGTTTCGATCGCGAAGAACTACCGCAACCAAGGCCTGCCGTTCCTCGACCTGATCCAAGAGGGCACACTCGGGCTCGTCCGCGCGGCCGAGAAGTTCGACTACCGCAAGGGCTTCAAGTTTTCGACCTACGCAACTTGGTGGATCCGTCAGGCGATCGCCCGCGCGCTGGCCGACAAGGCGCGCACAATCCGCATCCCAGTTCACGTCGTCGAGAAGCTCAACAAGATCGGCCGCGCCGAGCGCAAGCTGGTAACCGAGCTTGGCCGCGAACCAACGCCGGAAGAGATCGCTGCAGTAACGGGCATTGACCCAGAAGAGGTTGACCAGATCAAGCGTTCAGCTCAGGCGCCTGTTTCGCTCGAGAAGCCGGTCGGTGACGAGGAAGAGTCCGAGTTCGGTCAGTTCATCGCCGACGAGCGCGCCGAGTCACCTTACGAGCGCGCCGCAGAGGTCCTCACGAAGGAGGCCCTGCGCGAAGCGCTTGAGAACCTTTCTTACCGCGAGCGCCGTGTGCTCGAGCTCCGTTACGGGCTCGGCGGCGAGCACCCACGCACGCTCGACGAAGTTGGCCGAACCTTCAACGTCACGCGCGAGCGGATCCGTCAAATCGAAAACCAGTCGCTGAAGAAGCTGCAGTCGCTAGCCGAAGCACAGAAGCTCCGCGACGTAGCCTGAGCGCGCAAGCCAAACGCCACCGCTGCGGCACTTCACTTGGTAAAGTGGTTGGGTGGCCGTTGATCCCGAATGCCCTGTCTGTAAGACCGCTGACATCGTCTGCGCGAAGTGGACGCTGCTCGTCGTGCGCGAGCTCGATGAAGGTCGCTCACGCTTCTGTGAGCTTGAACGCTCGCTGACGGGTATCAGCCCGCGCACGCTCTCTTTACGCCTGCGCGAACTTGAGCAGGAGGGAATCGTTGAGCGCCAGCAGCTTCCGGAGTTGCCGCCACGCGTTGAGTACGCGCTGACCGACAAGGGCCGCGCGCTACTGCCGATGATTGAGGACATGCGCTGCTTCGGTGAGCGCTGGCTCGAAGGCGAGCCGGCAGTTTCGGCCACTGTCGCCTGACGCAATAAAAGCAGTACTGAGAATCATTCTTGATAAGCTCAGGCCGTGTTTGACCCGTTCGCGCTGCCTTTTTTTCAGCGCGGGATTGTTGAGATCCTGCTGCTGGCGTCTGTCGCTGGACTACTCGGCGTTTGGATCGTGCTGCGCGGCCTGGCCTTCTATGCGCACGCCGTTGGCACCGCCGCAGTCCCCGGGCTGATCCTCGCCGACGGGCTTGGCTTCTCGGCAATCGTCGGCGCCTTTGGTGCGGCGCTGGTGATGGCTGCGCTGATCGCGCTGCTGCTACGCCGCCGCTCGGTTGGCGCAGACAGCGCGACGGCGCTCGTGCTCGCCGGTTCGTTGGCACTCGGTGTGATTCTTGCCAGCGACGTCTTCGGCTCTCAGGGCAGCGTTGACCGGTTGCTGTTCGGAAGTCTGCTGGCGATCGGCACGCCGGAGCTGATTCTCGCCGCCGTCGCAGCCCTTGCCGCGGCAGCGGCGACGCTGCTGCTCGGCCCGCGCTGGCTGGCGGCGGGCTTCGCCGATCGGCGCGGCAGCAGTGACGCGCTGCTGATTGCGCTGATCGCGCTGGCCGCAGTTGCTGCGCTGGCTGCTGTTGGCGCGCTGCTGGCGACCGCAATCCTCGTCGTGCCGGCGGCGACGACGAGGCTCTTTGTAGATCGGCTCAAGCCCTGGCAGGTCGCGACGGTGCTGCTGGCGGCGGCAGAGGGGGTGGTGGGGATGGTGATCTCTTACCGCCTTGACGTGCCACCCGGAGCCACGATCGCCGTGCTCGCCGGCGTGGTCTTTGCCCTTGTCGCCGTCGCAGCGGTAATTCGCTCTCGCCGCCCGAGGGTGCTGCCGCTGGCTGCCGCGGCGCTCGGCTCGGCGCTGCTTGCGCTGAGCGGCTGCAGCAATTCCGCGCCGGCCGACCCGCAGAAGCTGGCCGTCTCGGCAACGACGACGCAGGTCGGCGACATCGTCCGCGAGGTCGGCGGCAGCGCCGTGAGCGTGAATCAAATTCTGACACCGAACTCCGAGGCCCACGACTACGAGCCGCGCCCAAGCGACGTTGCCTCGGTGGCCGATTCGAAGCTGCTCTTTTTGAGCGGGCTTGGCCTCGACCACTGGGCGGGAAAGTTGGTCGAACAGTCCGGATCAAGCGCGCGAGTGGTAGACCTTGGCGCGCTCGCGCCAGTCCACCGTTCCGTCGCTGGTGACGCCGCTACGACCGACCCGCACTGGTGGCACGACCTCAGCAATGTTGAGGCGGCAACGAGCGAGGTGGAGCGAGCCTTGATCGCCGCCGATCCGAAAGATCGCGCGCAGATCAGCGCCAACGCCGCGCGCTACCGAGCCCGCGTTCGCCGAACCGACCGTCAGATTCGCGCTTGCCTGAGCAAGTTACCGCGGAGCGCGCGGCTGATCGTCACCGACCACGACGCCTTCATCTATTTCACCGAGCGATACGGAATAACTTCGGTCGGCGCTGTCTTTCCGTCAACTTCGACCCAGGGGCAGGCCTCAGCCGGTAACGTCGCGGCGCTTGAGCGGCTGATCGAAGCAAAGAAGGTCAAGGCGATTTTCCCCGAGAGCTCGCTCAACGCGGCGCTCGCGCAGCGGATCGCCAGCGACACCGGCGCCAGCTCTAACTACAAGCTCTACGGCGACACGCTCGGGCCGGTTGGCTCGCCGGCGGGAACGCTGCTTGGCGCTGAAGCAGCGAACGCCGAGGCAATCGCCGCCGGTATCAGCGGGGGGAGAGTCCAATGCCAGGTCCAGTGACAAGCGAGGCGCCTCTCGTTGCGTGCAACCGGCTTGCGGCCCGTTACCCTGGCGCTGATGCGCCCGCAATCAGCAGCATCACCTTCGCCGTCGAGCGCGGCCAACGAGTCGCGCTGCTGGGCCCCAACGGCGGCGGCAAATCGAC
>CAIJLJ010000065.1 GCA_903821395.1 uncultured Solirubrobacterales bacterium
GGAGACGCCTTCCCCCTGCCTCACCCATTGCAGGCCCCGGTACACGTCCGCAACCTCGCTTAGTCGAGGATACCGTTCGAGGTGGTCCCAAAGTTCGTCGAGTTGTCCGATCCAGAGCTCACCGCCTGTCACCACCTTTGACCGTCGCCGCTCGGTGCTCACCTTGCCGATCGTGAGGAACGCAGCTCGATCCCAATCCTCAACGACTGTAGCTACGAGCTTTGTCGGTGCTCTCCGAGCCTTGCCGCGCAACTCGCTCGCGATCATCACCGCCGCCTCGAAGCCGGCGCGTTGAAATACGCGGTCAGGTAGCGACGTCAGCTCCACGCGGCCGTAGAGCTCCGCCACCTGCTGGCGGAGGCCGATATATTGCTTCTGCCTTAAGAAGCCTTGCGGTAGCACGAAGCCGATCGCCTCCGGCCGGGCCTCCAGTACGGTGCGAAGCACCGCCATCGGCTTCGAGAACGACTTAACAGCCATCTCCGGATAATCGGCGCGCTCGGGCGGCTCAAAATCCTCCCAGGGAGGGTTGCATAACACCACTTTGGCGGCCGCCGTCTCGCGGGCTAGCACGCCCGGTCGGAACAGGTCTTCCGGCGTGATTTCCCAGCCGTTGGCGTTTGGGTAATCGGCGAGGATTAGCGAGAGCTTCGCCACTTCACAGGCGAAGGCGTCGATCTCTGCGCCTCGAATGCGCGGCACGACAAAGGCGTGTCGCTCTTCGCCGCTCAGCCCCTCCGGCAGCAGATCCCGCATGTGGCGGAGCGCCGCGACGAGAAAGGTGCCCGCGCCCGTGAAGGGCTCGAAGATCGTCAGCTCGTCTAGGTCGAACCGGCCGAGATCGAGCCGCCCGACCACGTACTCGGCCACCTGCCGCGGCGTGCTATGGGTGCCGAAGCGCTTGCGCGTGTCAGCCGTCACCAGCGTATTCTCGTAGACGAAGGCCAAGCTATCCGATGAGATGTTCCGGAAACTGATAGCCTCGCGCAGGAGTCCCCACGCGGTAGACAGCGACGGCGCCGAAATGCCGGACGCCGACGCCCCCCGAAGCTGGCCGAGATTGTAGTAGCTTTCAATGCCAGCCAGCACCTTGCGCACGGGCACATCCGCCCAGGTCACGGCGTCTGGGTGCCTGCGGTCGAGGAGGATTTTCGCCGCCAGCAGGCGGAATGTCGTCCGGAACGCCGCCTCTTCGCGCTCGCCACCCGAACCGTCCAGGAGTTGATCGATAACGCGCTTCAGCAGCCGGTCGAGCTTTGCCTCGACCTCGTGCTCAATCGCTGGGATCAGGCCTAGATCGACGAAGTCGAGCTGGTAGGCCGCATGGCTCTGCCCCAGCGACTTGGCCCGATGGACTGCCTGGGGCCGCCACCGCTCGGCGTTGCGCGCGAAGAGGTCCGGCACTGCATCGAGGCTCAGCCGTTCCAGGAGCCGCAGCGCACCCTGGGCGCTTACCCGCCAAACACCAACGTCGTTCTGGTCGATGGCAAAGAGGATCGGGGCACCGAGCGCGCGGCGCTCTTCGATAGCGCTCTCGCTCGCCGTGCCGGTGATCACCCCGAAAGCTGCCGATCGGTAGGACTCCGGGGTCTGGGTGAAAGCGGCCAAATCGACCCGGCGTTCCTCTCCGGCGGCCGAAAGCACGTCCGCAAAGCTATAGTCGCGGATCAGCGCTTCCGGCGCGTAGCCGAGCTTTCGGAGTTCGCACTCGATCGTCTGGACAGCGCTCACGACCGCGCTCCTCTGACGAGACGAACTCCACCTTCGGCTGCGTCGCCACTCCGAATAGGTATGGCGGGGAAGAGCTGCAGTTGCGACACGGGATTCAGCAGGCCGAAGCCTTGCGACAGCACCTCGAGATGTCGGTTCAACCGTAGCAGGATAGCGTCCTCCTCAGCAGCAACGGTGGCACGCGCCGGCAGGAGCTCGCACCGCCGCAGATCGTAGATCGCCAGCATCGTCTCCCAGAGCGCCGGGAACGACGCGCCGTCGAGCAGCTTGCGCCCCGCGATAAGCAGCTCGCGATGCGCTTGAAGCTCGACATGGAACCGCGTGCGCAGCACTACGGCGAGCCGGAGCAGAAGGACTGTTTGCCAGGAGAACTTGGCTTCGCTGCCGCGCTTCTGCGCCGGCACGTCGGGCTGAATCAGGGCGCGCCGAACGGTCCACTCGCGAAGCTGGTCCGCCGTGAGCCCTGTCAGATGCAGCACCTCCCTCGATTTGATCAGCCGCACC
>CAIJLJ010000066.1 GCA_903821395.1 uncultured Solirubrobacterales bacterium
ACCGTTGCTAGCCAGAAGGCTCGAAGTACGCCTTGTTGGTCGAGCGGCAGGATGAAGGTTACGCCGACGATCATCGCCAGCACGCCCATGAAGCGAGTCAGCAGGCCAACCCTCATCGCGTTCAGTCCGAGCAAGACGAACGCAAAGCCGATCGCGAAAGCTCCTAGCTGCCAGAGGATCTGCCCGGCGACAAATGGTCCGCCTGTCAGGGCCTCGGTTGCCTGCAGGTTGTTGCCCCCACTGAAGCTCGCGATCCCAAGGTAATAGCTCAGCTGAGCAACGGTGCGGCCAATCGCGAAGGCCACGGCGCCGAACGCTCCAGCGATCAGCGTCATCTGGCCAAATCCTGGGTTACGCGCGCGTGTCGCTTTGAAGAGGAAGACGATTACGCCGAAGATCAGCAGCGATCCGAGCCCGTAGAGGACGGTTCCGACAATCGGCATCGTCAGGCGGCCGCTCAGCCATTCGGCTTGCAGCGCGATTCGCCCCGGTGGCACCGGGTTGCCGGCCACTAGGTCGCGCATCGCGTCCGGGCCAGTTACTGCGCTGCTGTCGAATGTCGGCAGCCCTGAGAGCGCGAGGCTTGAAAGCAGTGCGCCGACGATCGTCAGCGCCGCAGCTACCCAGGCACAGATCGCCGCGCGCTTACGGTTGGCCGCTTCCCACGCCAGCGTGATCTGCGCGTCCTGCGGCGGGCCGGGCGGAACCTTCTGAGGTAGTAGAGGACTCATCGGGTGGGGAGTCTACGCGCCGCGGGCCTCAATCGAGCAGCGCCTCGGCCGCCGCCACGATGCTGACTCCTTCGAGCAGTGCCGAGTTCCCTAGCAGCCCGTCAAGCTGGCTGGCGATCCGCACGATCGCTGGCGAAGCTGCAGTGGTCAGAAGAATGCGCACTGGCACTTGGCACTCGCGTAATTGCCGGTGAGTCAGCTCGAGGCTCGCGAGTCCCGCGTAATCAGCGAAGCAAGCCGCGCCGCTGCTTTGGGCGCTGGCGAGCAAGCCTTGGTCTGGATCTGAGCCCAGTAGCGAGGCGATCGCCGCTTCGTTGTCTGAGGCCAGCAGTGCAGCTTCGATCGCTCCGCGCTGGTCTGCAAGTTCGCGGGTAGATTCAACGTCGAGCGAGTACAGCGGCGGGTCGACAAGGACTGCGCCTTCTGTGATCTGCGGATGACGCAGACAGAGGTCAAGTGCGACGAGTGCGCCAAAGCCAACACCAACCAGCAGCGCGGGGCTGGCATCGAGCGCGCTCACCAGCGCGGCGGCGTCCGCGCTCTGCTCGCTCACGGTCGTCGCGCGGTAGGGCTCGGGAGCATCGCTCTGGCCGTAGCCGCGGCGGTCGTAGGCGATCACGCGGCGGCTTGTAGCTAGCCCAGAGAGCTTCTCGCTGAGCAGTGCGGCGCTACCGCCGATTCCATGAATTGCGAGTAGCGGCTCACCTTTGCCGCTACTTACGTACTGAAGCTGTGCTCCTACCCCCGCAGCGATCGGCGTCATCGCTAGGATTACAGCATGGAAGGCCCTGGCGGACTTGGTGACATCTTCGGTGATCCGGACGAGCTTCAGCGCAGGATGGCTGAGTTCGCCGAGCAGATGTCAAGCCAGCAGACGCTCGCCTGGGCCGATAACGCGATCAAGCTCGCAGTTGACATGACGGTCGCAGCGATCGGCAGGCTCAACGTGCAGGGCACGAGTGCCGAACAGGCTGAGCAGATTCGCTCCCTGATGGCGACTGTCTTCCCTGAGGCCGTCGCGCTGGTGCGCGAAGCGCGTCAGGGTCTGCGGTAATCCTCGCGCTCAGCCTTCTCTGCGGCGCGGTGCGCCTTGCCCGCTCGCATCACGTCGCCGAACGAGCGGAAGCCAAAGATCGTCAGCAGCGCGATGAAGCCGACTGCGATTGAGATAACCGCGATCGCGACCTCCTGCCCGACCGAGTAGGCGGCTACGGTCGCCGCGGTGCCAAAGACCGAAACCATCAAGGCCTGTTGGACGCCCGCGCCGCCAGGCGTGAAAGGAACCAGTGCAGCTACCGCGTTGATTCCCAACACGAGCATCACGTTACGAACCGACCCACCGATCCCGAACGCATCCAGTAGCAGCCAGAACGATGCACCGCGCAGCAGCCAGCCACCGAATTGGACTAGCCAGACTTCGCGAACGTAACGGCGCCAGTCGAAAAGGATCGTGAAGCCTTGGCGCACGTTGAACCAGAAGGCGACGACGCGGCGCGAGAGGAAAGCGAAGGCGATCAGCGCCAGCAGGGCCAAGCCGGTGACGATGAAAAGCGTCAGCTGGGGGTCGGTCGAAAGGAATGAGAGGTCGAGCGTGCCGAGCTTGGGCAGCTGCGGCGTATTCGGGAAGACCCCTTCGCTAAAAGCGAAAGCTAGTACTGGAATCGCGATCGTCAGGTCAAAGATCGACTCGACGATGAATGCCGCGCCGATCGCCGGGTAGGTTGAATCCTGCACTGAAACCTTGACGAGGAAGAACTTGATGATGTCGCCGCCGCGCGCGGGTACAACGTTGTTGAATCCGTAAGCGGCGATGTAGGCGCCCCAGATGTTGCGGTAGGGGATGCGGGAGTCGGGGTAGGCGGCGCCGAGCGTGTTGTAGAGCGCCAATGCTCTCATCGACAGGTAGAGGATGAATACGAACATCCCGAGCGCGAGCGAGATCGGGTCGACTTGAGCAAAGCTGTTGAAGAAGCTTCGTCCGGCGTCGACGGCGCCGCCGAACCAGTTCGTGATTGCCCCGATCTCCACTCTGAGAGGGTACGACCCGAGCACCCTGTTTATGCTGCCCCGTGGCTAGGGCTGGTTGACCTCGCTCAGCCCAATCGCTTCCAGCAGCCGCGAATCGGCGAGCGAAGTGAAGACGCTGTCGGCAGCGCCAGCGAAGTCGGCTTCTTCGAACGATGGGACCACGTACACCGTCATCCCTGCTGCGGCCGCGCTTGCGGCGCCCGGAGGCGAGTCCTCGAGCGCGACACAGTTGGCCGGGTCGGCGCCCAGCCGGCGTGCGGCTTCAAGGTAAGGGTCGGGGGCAGGCTTGCCGTGTTCGACGTCCTCGGCCGTGACGATCGTGTCAAAGAAATGGGCCACGTCAGCGGCGGCGATCGCTCGGTCAACGAACCCCCTCGGTGAGTTGGAGCAGAGCCCGACCGGAACGCCCGCCGCCTTCAGGGCTGTCAACAACTCAACCGCGCCCTCCATAGGCTGGCAGCCGTCTTCAAGCGCCACGTACACGAGCCGGTTCATCTCGTCGACGAGCGCCGGGCCCTCCTCATCAGGTCGGCCCAGCTCGCGGGCCAGAATCGTCGCCGCGTGGGGGCCGGAGTTGCCGAGCAACGCGATTTTGTGCGCGTCGCTGAATTCGATCTCGTACGAGGCGAAGAGCTTCTGCTCGGCCTGCGTCCAGAGCTCTTCGCTGTCGAGCGTCAGTCCATCGTTGTCGAAGATAACTGCGGCGGGGAAGCTCATCGCTAGATCATTGCGCCAATCGGCCGGGCTTCGCTCACAGCTCGGCCAAGGCCGCTAGGACCTCGTCGTCGTGGGTCTTCGGTGAGGCCTTCTCGATCACATGACGGACCGTCCCCGTCTCGTCAATGATGAAGGTCGTTCTGGTTGCGCCCCAGTACTTCTTGCCGTACATCGACTTCTCAGCCCAAACGCCGTACTTCTCGCAGACGGCGTGATCTTCGTCGGCCAGCAGCGTGAAGTTGAGCTTCTGCGCGTCGTGGAACTTCTTCACCTTTGCGACTGGGTCCGGGGAGACGCCGATTACGCGCACGCCTTCCTTCTTGTAGTCCTTCAGGTGGTCACGCACGCCGCAGGCCTGGGTCGTGCAGCCGGGCGTTGAGGCCTTCGGGTAGAAGTAGAGGACGACCGGCTGACCCTTCAGCTGGCCAAGTGAGACTGGCTCGCCGTTCTCGTCGGGAAGTGTGAATGCCGGTGCTTTCTTGCCGCTGCTGATCATCTTGCTTCGCTCCTTTGCGTGTGCGGCTGATTGAAGCAGCCTTGCTGGGGGGTGAACTTTCTTGCCTCGAGCCTAAGGCTCAGGTGACTCCACTTCGATCCACCGTTCTCTCCGTGGCAGCGCTAATGACGCTGCTGGCAATGTTGATCTTCGCGGCCGGCGCCAATGCCGCCAGCTACGAGGTGCGCGCCTGCGATAGCGAGGGGATCAATCGCGCCTTCTCTGCGGTCGGCTCCCCGATGGTCTCCGCCAACAGTTCCTGCAGCGCTGCGCCTCTGCTCGGTATGCAGGTACGTAACGGGCTTGGCTCGGGAAGCGCGCCGCCTTTTACGTGGGGCGCACTCGAGGCGGTTGCCCCGGTTGGCAATCTGATCGCATCGGTCCGCGCGCGGGCAACCGCGTACGACCAGAAAGCTGCCGCCAATCTCGACGGCTGGAGCGCCGGGATCGCCGACGATGGCGGCTACCGATGGTGTGGCACTCCGTTCCCGTGTGCATGGTCTGGCGCGCCGAGCATGCCGATCTCCCTTTCGGGACTCTCCACTTCAAGGATTCGGCTGATGGTGATCTGTGCGCTGGGGAGCGGGTGCCGCCGCAACGCGGTGCAGGCGACGACAACATTGAGCGATGTGATCCTCGAGGTTCGTGACGATCAGGCGCCGCTGATCGGAGCGGTTCGGGGAGCGCTTGCGCCCGGCGACGGGTGGGTTTCCGGTTCTCTGATCAGCGGCTTCGATGCCAGCGACGCCGCTGGAATTAGAACTGCAGCTATCAGCGTCGATGGCACGACGGTTGGCGGCGTGGAACATCAGTGCGACCAGTACGCGATGGCCCCTTGCCCCAACGGGGGATTGGAGAAGGCGCTTGACACGAAGCAGCTGAGCGACGGCGCACACAGCGTGCTCGCCCGAGCTGTTGACGCTGCGGGCAACGCCAGCGAGCAGCAGGCCGTAATCAATGTCGATAACACTGCGCCCTCTGTGGCGCGGCCGCAGCGGCCGGGCGTCACCGGCTGGAGCCCCGATGGGGATCCCGTCGTT
The DNA here is from genome assembly GCA_903821395.1 of uncultured Solirubrobacterales bacterium. Lineage (GTDB taxonomy): Bacteria > Actinomycetota > Thermoleophilia > Solirubrobacterales > Solirubrobacteraceae > F1-60-MAGs163. The sequence goes on from CAIJLJ010000066.1 coordinate 5,013, forward strand.
GCCGTTGATGCGCAGGACGCGGCGGGCGGTTCTGGGGTCAGATCGCTGCGCTGGGAGCTCTGCCGAACCGATGGCACTGGCTGCCAGGTTGGGTCTGCCGCTCCGGGGCCTCAGGTGACGCTGCATCTGCCTGCCCCCGGCGAGTGGCAGGTGCGCGTGGCTGCTAGCGACGCGCTGCGCGAGGGGCAGCTCAGCGACTGGTCACCGCCGCTGCGCTACGACCCGACCGTCCCCGG
>CAIJLJ010000067.1 GCA_903821395.1 uncultured Solirubrobacterales bacterium
AGACGACAACACGCGTGTGCTCGAGCTCGGCGAGACGGCCCGAACCGACTTCTTGCACTGGGCTTGGCAGATCAAGTTCGAGGCAGCTAAGAATGCTGCTCATGTAGTCGACAAGATGCTGCACGCCTGCGGCGGCTCGGCATACAAGCGCGACATGGAGATGGAGCGCTACCTGCGCGACGCCAAGGCCGGCTGGGTGATGGGCCCGACCAACGAGGTCCTACGCCAGTTCGTCGGCAAGGCCGTGCTACTCGGCTTCGAGTCGCTCGATTACTGGAACCAGAGCTACAACAACCGCGCAGTCGAGAACGAGATCAAGAAGCTCGACAGCGACGGCAAGCGCGAGCTTGCTGCGCAGTTGATAGAGCAGGCAGAGAAGGACGCGGCGAACGAGCCCGTCAAGGCCTGATCGGGAACGGGAAGCTCTCCGATGGCTACCGGGACAGGAAGGCCGACGCTTCTCGTCCCGGGACTAAAGCCGTACGACCCCGCCTTTGAGTCGCACTGGGTGCGACCGGGCGGGGCGACGGTTCTGCTGATCCAGCCCGACGATCGCGTCACTATCGTCGACAACGACGGCAGTCAGCAGGCCGAGCTGACCGTTCTCTCACCGGATGGAAACGACGATTCGGGCGCGCTTGGTGCCAAGGCCGATGCACCGGCAAGCGTCCTACGCGAACTGGTTGCCAAGGCCGAGGGCGACAGTTTTCTCGGTGCTCTTCACGCCCGCGGCCTCGATCCGTCGGAGGCAAACGCAGTAGTTCTGTTCGGAGCCGACTCGCCGCCTGGTAACTCGCAGAGCTTCACGGCCGAGCGCGAAGTTGTGATCGTCGTAGCGGCGCCGGCTGGCCGCGTAATTGATGGCGCCCATCCGGCATCGGCGATCGATGTTGAGATCAACCGCGCGGTCCCGCACGAAGACCCCGAGCTTGAACTGCCAGCGCCGCTCGCCGAGCCAAAGCTCGACTTCCGCGTCGAGGCTGCCACCGCTACCTCGTACACGGTCAAAAAGGGCGAGTTCATCCAGGTGATCGACGTCAAGGGGCGCCAATGCTCGGACTTCCTTGCCTTCGATGAGGCGAAGCTCCAGAAAGGGCTTGAGCGCGGGCTCGATTCGACGGCGACGCGCAGCCTGATGGGCAACGCTTACCCTCAGCCCGGCCTCCATCGCAAGTACTTCGACAACGACCTCGATCCGCTGCTCGAGGTGGTTCAGGACACCGTCGGTCGCCACGACAGCTTCGCCCTCGCCTGCACCAAGAAGTACTACGAGGACATGGGCTACTTCGGCCACGTCAGCTGCTCGGACAATTTCAACGGAAGTCTCGAAGAGTTTCCGATCGAGCCGCGTAATGGCTGGCCGGCAATCAACTTCTTCTTCAATACCGGCTTCGACGCCGACCTGCAGATGACGGCCGATGAGCCTTGGTCGCGGCCAGGCGATTACGTGCTGATGCGTGCGCTGACCGATCTCGTCTGCGCGTCGTCGGCATGCCCCGATGACATTGACCCGGCCAACGGCTGGGAGATCAGCGACATCCATGTTCGCGTCTATGAACCAGAGAACAAGTTTTCGATGGCGATAGCCCATCGCGTAACCCCCGAGGCAAGGCCAGTGATGACAAAAGAGACCGGATTCCACGAGCGCATCTCAGCGCTTACCAGCACGCACGTCGACTACCGCGGCTACTGGCTGCCGACCTGCTTCAACAACGAAGGTCCAATCTCTGAGTACTGGGCCTGCCGCGAAAAGGCCGTGATCATGGACCTCTCGCCGCTGCGCAAGTGGGAGATCCTTGGTCCCGACGCTGAGCTGCTGATGCAGTGGGCAGTAACGCGCGACATCCGCCGCCTCGCAGTTGGCCAGGTTGTGTACACGGCGATCTGCAACGAGACCGGCGGCATGATCGACGACGCGACCGTCTTCCGCCTCGGCGATGACAACTTCCGCTTCGTTGGCGGCGACCCTTACACCGGCGTTTGGCTCAAGGAGCTAGCCGAGAAGCTCGACCTGAAGGTCTTTGTGAAGCCTTCAACCGACGAGCTGCACAACGTTGCCGTTCAAGGCCCAGCCAGCCGCGACATCCTCAAGCAGATCATCTGGGCGCCGGAGACACAGACCCCGTTTGAGGATCTGAAGTGGTTCCGCTTCCTGATCGGGCGGATCGGCGACTACGACGGAATTCCGGTGATCGTCTCGCGCACTGGCTACTCGGGAGAGCTCGGCTACGAGGTCTTCTGCAACCCGGAGGACGGCAGCGCTGTCTGGGATGCAATCTGGGAGGCCGGGCAGCCGTTCGGGCTTACGCCGCTCGGGCTCGATGCGCTCGATCTAGTTCGGATTGAGTCAGGCCTCGTCTTCGCCGGCTACGAGTTCGATGACCAGGTTGATCCGTTCGAGGCTGGGATCGGTTTCACCGTCGTGCTTGACGGCGATGAGGACTTCATCGGTAAGGACGCTTTGATTGAGCGCCAAGCGCACCCGCAGCACAAGCTCGTTGGCTTGGAACTAGAAGGGAACGAGACGGCCGCCCACGGCGACTGCGTCCACGTTGGCAAGTCGCAAATCGGCGTCGTCACGAGCGCTATGCGCAGCCCGCTGCTGAAGAAGAACATTGCGCTCTGCCGGATCGCCGTCCAGCACTCTGAGATCGGCACTGAGGTGGAGGTAGGCAAGCTCGACGGGCAGCAGAAGAGAATTCCGGCGACCGTCGTGCGCTTCCCCTTCTACGACCCCGACAAGGAGCGCCCGCGCTCCTAGCTGTCCAGCCGTTTTAGGCTTCGCGAACGCGCTGAGCGAGCGCGCCGAGCATCTCCCAAGCAGCCTCCGGGCTGCCCGCGAGAACATCCTTCAGAGCATCGCGCTGAACAGCGACGCAGCTGACGGCGCCGTCGGCGATCGCGTCGGATACACGCGCTTCGCCACTTAGAGCGCCGACCTCACCGAAGTAGGAGCCAGCCTCAAGCCGCTTGTCCGGATGGCCAGCACGGCGCAAGATCACGGCGCCATCCAAGATCACGAAGAGCTGGTCCCCGACCTCCCCGACGTTGACGATCGCTTCGCCATCTGCGAATGAGCATTCTTTGCCCGCCGCCAGCAGCGGCGGCAGTAGCCCTTTCGGTAGCTCGGGCGCGACCGGCGCGACCTTGCCAAGACGTTCGTACTGGCCGCCGTGGTAGAGCAGCGGCGCGCCTTCGTTGTGGCGCGCGTATTCAACGTGACCGAGGAAGAGCGAATGGTCACCGGCGTAGTAGGTGCGGTCAACGCGGGCGACGAAATGGGCTAGCGCTCCTTCGACCAGCGGCGTATCACGGACCATCTCGAACGCGGGCTGGGGAACACTCTCGTCGGCGCGGCCTGCGAAGCGATCTGACATCGCGGTCTGGTTCTCGCCAAGGATGCTTACGCCGTAGCGGTCTCCCTCGTGGAGCAGGTTGCACATCTTCGCGCGGCGGTCGATTGAGATCAGCACGAGCGGCGGGTTTAGCGATGCCGACATGAAGGCGTTGGCGGTCATCCCGTGGACCTCGTCGTGGGCGCTAGTTGTGATCACGGTGACGCCGGTAGTGAACATTCCCAGCGTGCGGCGCAGGGCGATTGCCGGGTCGTCGCCTAGCTCCGACGGGTACTCCATCGCTTCGGGCGCGGCGGTGAAGTCGAACGGCGACTCGCCGATTCCATCAGGGCCGTGCGGCACTGCCGTCGAGTCGAGCGCAAGATTGAATTCGGGCGGCGCGCCTTCGGTTGCCATCAGGCAGTGCCCGCCGCGACTTCGCCGGGGAGCTGCGGCAGCGAACCGAGCCAGGCGCTGCGGTTGCCCGCCTTGTCCCACAGAATCGGGAAGTAGCTTTCATCCATTGTCATGTCGTCGCGGCGACGGTAGCGGGTGTAGATCGGGTCGGCGCCGACCGGATCAAACTGTGCGGTCGACGGAACCATGTGCGTCACGAGCGCGCGGCGGTCAATGTCGGCCTCGTTGATTCCCGAGCCGTGGAAGACGCGCGAGTGATGGATAGAAGCGCCGCCCGGCTTGACAACTACAGGCGTGCGTTCTGTCGAGGCGCCGTCTGGTGCTGCCGCTTCGACCGGTGCGAGCCAGTCGTCTGGGTCATGGAAGTCGCCACGTGAGGGAGGCATCTTCGGCCACTTGTGTGATCCGCCAACATATTCGACCGTGCCGCTCTGGGCGAAGGTTTGGTCGAGCGCGACCCAGACCGTGATCATCTCCGGCGGATCAACGTAGCCGGCGTAGGAACCGTCCTGGTGCATGCCGAGCGTGCGCGCCCCGGGCGGCTTCCAAAGGCAGTTGTCATGGACGATCCGAACGCCGTCCCATCCGGCAAGCTGCGCGGCGAGGCGGCCGCTCTGCTCACTTAGTACCTGCGCAGCGATCAGATCATCGGCCTTCCAGCCATTGCAGATCTGGCGCGTCTTCGTCTCCGGATCGCGGCCGCGGACCCAGTTCACTTCGTCCGGCGCGATCCCGGTCGAGTACTCGCCCGAAAAAAGCTTGTCGAATCGCTCACGCAGCGCCATCACGGTTGGCTCCGAGATGAAGTCCTCCTCGATGATCAGGAATCCGTCGCTGTTAAACGCTTCTAGCTCGGCATCTGAGAAAGAATCGATCATGGGCTCGATTGTCGCACGCTTACCGTGCCGATGGAAGGAGCTGCCGGTCGCCGCTAGCCGTGGATGCCCTTGTAGAGCAAGTAGACACCGAAGAAGATCAAGAAACCGGCGGCAATCCCGCGTTGGTGTTTGGTTGTCTGCTCATTGAGCCACTTGAGGGCCCGGTCCGACTGCTTGGGGATCACGAATGTGATCAGCGGTGGAAGCGTCGCCGAGACGGTCACGATTAGAACGATTGCCAGCAGCCCGAGCGCTTCGGCGCCGACGCCAATCTTGCTACCCACGAGGGCCTTTACCGAAGCTACCACGAGCACCAACGTCTCGACGTTGACTGCCATTAGCCCAGCACCGAAGGCAAACTCGGCGAGCAGCGAGCGCTGCTTGTGTGGCTTCTCCTTCTTCGGCTTCGGCTTTGTCAGCAGTTTGCGCGCCGCGAGCAGCAGCAGCAGCGCGCCAAGCACGATGTCGAGCGTTGAGTCGTTTTTGGCGTGGGGGTGTGAGGTTCCAAGCGTCTTGCGCAGTACGACGGCGAAGATCACAGCGAGGATCGAGAGCGCCACAACCTGCCCGGCCGCGAAGGCGAGCGCCTTCGGCCGCCCGCGATCGGGCTGGCTGAGCAGCAGGATTGAAACCGTCAACGGAATCGGGCTGACCGCTGCCCCGAGCGCCAACACCAAAGCTTCACTCACGTGGTTCACGCTGAGCAGCCTAACCGCAGCGTGATCGGAGCGCTGCTGCTGGCGCATAAGCGGTCGCCGCCGCGCTACGCTGCTAATTCGCCGTATTGATTCTTGGAGGAGTCGATGTTGAAAGTTCGTTCGGTACTGCTTGGTTCAGTTGCAGCGCTCGCGCTGGTCGCCTTCGCGGCCGGTCCGGCCAGTGCGGCAGGAATGACCGCCAGCGGCAGCATCGGTCAGGCCTACGTGCTTGGCGCTAGCGAGGGGCAGTCGCTGACGCTGATCAACGCACGCGGGAAAACGGTAGGCAAGGGCACGGCCGATCGCCTAGGCAGCTTCATCTTCCAGAACGTGGCCGCCGGTAGCGGCTACAAGGTGCGCGGCGCCAGCACAACTAGCCCGTTCAAGGTTCTAAGCACGAAGTCGAACCCGCCAGCAGCGTTCTTCCACGGAATCAAGCTCAAGCAGGGCCTCAACTACGTCAAGGTTCGTGACGGGATTGAGATCGCGATGACGGTGCGCTTGCCTGCCGGCAAGACGCTGGCCGACGGCCCGTTCCCAACGCTGATCGAGTACTCCGGCTACCAGACGGCCGCTCCGCACGACCTTCTCAGCGCGCTAAACGGCAAGGATCCGCTCGCCCCAGCAACGGCAACCGCAGTCGGCTCTCTAATCGCACCGCTTCTCGACTTCGCCGTCGTCAGCGTTCAGATGCGTGGCTCGGGCTGCTCGGGCGGCGCCTTCGACCTATTCGGCCTGCCAACGACCTTCGATGGCTATGACGCTGTTGAAACCGTCGCGGCGCAGTCCTGGGTCAAGGGCGGCAAGGTCGGAATGGGCGGCATCTCCTTCTCCGGTATCACGCAGCTCTTCACGGCCGGCACGCAGCCACCTCACCTCGCTGCGATCGCACCGATGTCGGTCACCGACGACACCTACACCGCGACCGGATATCCGGGCGGCATCAACAACTCCGGCTTTGCGCTCTCGTGGGTCGAGGAGCGGATGTCGGACGCGGTTCCAGCCCCAGAAGGCGGACAGCCGTGGGCCAAGGCGCTGGTCGCGGCGGGCGACCAGAACTGCATTGCCAACCAGAAGCTCCGTCTGCAGACGCGTGACGCGGTCAAGGTGATCAACGACAACCCGTTCCGCACGCCGGGCGAGTTTGACCAGCGCTCGCCGGCGGCTTGGATGGGCAAGATCAAGGTGCCGACCTTCCTGATCGGCCAGTTCCAAGATGAGCAGACCGGAGGCCACTTTGCTGAGAGTCTCGGCCTGCTAGCGAAGAACCCGAACGTTTGGCTAACGCTC
>CAIJLJ010000068.1 GCA_903821395.1 uncultured Solirubrobacterales bacterium
ATGTTCGATGAGGTGCCGGAGCCGGTCTGGAAAACGTCGATCGGGAACTGGCTGTCGTGCTTACCGGCGACGATCTCGTCGGCGGCCTTGGCGATCTTGCGCGCCGTAGCTGGCTTCAGCAGGCCGAGCTCGCCGTTGACGCGCGCGGCGGCACCCTTGATCCGTGCCAGCCAGTGGATCACTTGAATCGGCACGCGCTCGCCGGAGACAGGGAAGTTATCTACTGCCTTTGCTGTTTCGCCGCCGTACAGACGCTTAGCTGCCATCAGAACTCCTTCGAAGGGTTGGTCGCTCAATGCTACGACCGATAGTCGCTGCGGCGCGGCGCGGCTCAGCCGCAGAAAGCGCTTATTTCGCGCGCGACGGCGACCGGGTCGTCATAGGCGGCGAGGTATCCGGTCCGCGGCAGCATCCGCAGCTGCGCGTCCGGCAGCAGGTCGAGCGCCTCCTCAGCCGCCACTGGCGGGTGGCGCGGGTCTTCCTCCGGCCAGAGCAGCAGGAGGGGAAAATCCATCGCCGCGTAGGCCTCGATTAGCTCACGCTGGACGCAGTTTGGGCGGCTGCGCGCGAAGACCGCCCACGAGCGCGCAAGGTTGCTGTTGCCGCCCGCATCGGCGAACGAGTGGCGCGCCAGCTCGGCCGCTTCGGCGTTTCCACGCGCGCTCAGCCGCTGCGCCCGGCCGGGGCGTAGCGCAAACGGTGCGCCCCGCATCAGTATTCGGTCAACGCCAGGCAGCGAGCCGAGCCGGGCCAATGACAGCCACGCCGCCCACTCGCGGTCGCCGCTGGCGCCGCGGTGAAGCCGGTTAGCGAGCACGATCAGCTTTGAAGGCTTCAGCTGGCCAGCCGCGACCGCCCGCAGGGTCAGCTCAACTCCAAGCCCGTGGCCGCCGACGATCGGCCGCGCTCCACCAACGTCGTTGCAGAAACCGGCGATCACTTCAGCCAGCCAGTCGAGCGAGTACGGGTGGTGGGGGCGATCCTCCGAGTCGCCGTGCAGTGGGAGGTCGGGAAGGACTACGCGGTAGCGGTGCTCGAGTTCTTCGACCAGCGGTTCAAACTCGCGGTAGCTGAGTAGCTCCGAGTGCCAGAGGATCAGCGCCGGGCCTGTGCCCTGCTCGCGGTAGGCGACGCGGGCGCCGTCGCTGTGGTGGTAGAGCCGCAGTCGCATCGGCGACTCTTATAGGCCGATGTCGGACGCTGGCGGCAGCGCGAAGTTGTGCGCCGCGCAGCCGCGCTCGATCTCTTCGATCACGGCATCGATCACGGCTATCCGCGCGAAGCGCTTCTGCTCGGCTGCGATCACGTGCCACGGCGCCCAGTCGGTGCTCGTCCGTTCGAGCATCTCGTCAACGGCCTCTGAATAGTCGTCCCAGCGCTCACGGTTGCGCCAATCCTCATCGGTCAGCTTCCAGGCCTTCAGCGGGTCCGACTCACGCTGCTTGAAGCGCTTTAGTTGCATCTCGGGCGAGATCTCGAGCCACAACTTGACGATGATCATGCCTTCGAGGCTTAGTGACCGTTCGTACTCAACTATTTCGGCGTAAGCCCTTTGCCACTGCTCTGTAGTCGCGAAGCCCTCAACCCGTTCTACGAGCACGCGGCCGTACCAAGTGCGATCGAACACGGCCATCCCGCCACGCCCTGGCAGCCATTGACTGAAGCGCTGGAGGTAGAAGTGGCGCTTCTCGTCAGGAGTTGGAGCGGCGAACTGCACAACGCGCACGTGGCGCGCATCGAGCGGCGCGATCAGGCGGCGAATCGCTCCGCCTTTACCGGCCGCGTCCCAGCCTTCGATGCAGATCAGCAGGCCAGGGCCGATCTTCCCGTCGCCAAGCTTTCCACCGAGTGCGAGCCTCAGCTGATCCATCCGTCGGCTGCGATCGCTCAGCTGCTGTTCGTAATCCTCACGTGAGAGCTTCTGCGTTAGATCTAGTTGCGAGCGGATTGTCATCGCAGCGCTAAATCTGCCACAGCTGGCCGATCGGCGCTGAGCGGCGGCTCCGTCCGCCTCAGCAAGAAAGCTTCACAGCGCATGACCCTTGTCCCCGACGACCCTCTGGCGCACCGCGCGCTCGAGTCGTTACTTCACGCCGAAGCGAACGTTAGGCGCCGCTTGGCTGGCGATCTTGAGCGCGAAGGCCTCTCAGCGAGCGGCTTCTTTGTGCTCGTCGTACTCGTCAGCGCCGGCGGCGAACTGGAGCTGCGCGCGCTACGCCACCGCCTCCAAACCTCGAAGGCCAACGCGACGGAGCTGATCGACACGCTCGTCGTCCGCGGCCTCGTGACGCGCAGCCGGATGGCCGTTGACCGCCGCACGGTGCTGGTCGCATTGACGCCCTCCGGCCGCGCAACAGTTGACCGCTGCTTTCCCGAACACAGCGAGCGCGTGCAGCGCGCCTTCGCTGTTTTGAACGAGGAAGAGAAGCGTTCGCTGGCAGTGATCTGCCGCAAGCTCGCGGCGTGACGGGCGCTGCGCGCCGCCGATCCGCCGCCGCCTTGCGAGAATGGAGCGCTCGATGTCCTCGCTGCCACGCCCAGTAGATCCAAACGCCTCATTCCCTGAGCTCGAAGAGCAGGTCCTAGAGCGCTGGCGCGAGCGTGACGTCTTTGCCGAATCGCTGCGCCGCCGCGAGGGCGCCGAGCCATGGGTCTTCTACGAGGGGCCGCCGACGGCGAACGGCAAGCCGGGCTCGCACCACGTGCTGGCGCGTGTCTTTAAGGACATCTACCCGCGCTACAAAACGATGCAGGGTCACTACGTCGAGCGCAAGGGCGGCTGGGACTGCCACGGGCTGCCGGTTGAGATCACGGTCGAGCAGGAGCTGGGAATCTCATCGAAGGCCGAGATCGAAGAGTTCGGTATCGCCGAGTTCAACCAGAAGTGTCGCGACTCTGTTTTCACCTTCCTCGACGAGTGGGATCGCCTGACCGAGCGGATCGGTTTTTGGATCGACCTCGACGATGCCTACCGCACGCTCGACTCCGGCTACGTCGAGTCGGTCTGGTGGGCGCTGAAACAGATCTGGGACAAGGAGATGCTCTACGAGGGCCACAAGGTCGTCCCTTACTGCCCGCGCTGCGGCACCTCGCTCTCCTCACATGAGGTGGCGCAGGGCTACAAGGACGTGATCGACGCCAGCGTCTTCGTCCGCTTTCCGCTGATCGACGCCGAGGCTCCGCTGGAGGCCGGCGACGAGCTGATCGTTTGGACCACGACGCCATGGACCCTAGTCTCCAACGCTGCCGTCGCGGTTGACCCGAAGCTCACCTACGTGCGCGCCAAGGTTCCCGGCGACGATTCAGTGATGGTCGTTGCCGAGGCGCTCGTCGGCCGCGTGCTCGGCGAAGAGGTCGAAGTTCTAGATCGCTTCCCAGGCTCTGATCTGGAGGGCGCCAGCTACGAGCCTCCGTTCGGTTTCATCACCGCCGCCGACTGGGGCGAGCGCGGCCACACCGTGCTGGCAGCCGATTTCGTAACCGACCAAGACGGCTCTGGCCTCGTCCACACCGCGGTCGCTTTTGGCGAGGACGATTACCGCCTCGGCCAGCAGGCGGGCCTAAGCGTCGTGAACCCGGACCGGCTCGACGGCACCTACGACGAGCGGATTGGCCCCTATGAGGGGCGCTTCGTCAAGGACTGCGACGCCGACCTCATTGCCGACCTCAAAGCCGGCGGCAAGCTGCTGCGCAGCGAGAAGTACGAGCACTCCTACCCGCACTGCTGGCGCTGCTCAACTCCGCTGCTCTACTACGCCAAACCTTCCTGGTACATCGCCACCTCGCAGATCCGCGATCAGATGCTGGCCGCCAACGAGACGATCGACTGGCACCCGCCGCACATCAAGGAGGG
>CAIJLJ010000069.1 GCA_903821395.1 uncultured Solirubrobacterales bacterium
GTAACCGAAGGTTGAGCCGGCGCTGATGTTGGTGGCGAAGTTGCCGGGATCGATGTATGCGATACAGGCCACGAAAGCCGGCCCAAGCATCGCTACCAGGGTCTGCCACCGGCCGCGGCCTCGAAGCCTCTCTAAATCACTTAGCTCGGGCCGAACGGCGCTCTCAGCGTCTACCCCGCGCGGGATTGCGTCGGCGCCGAGATCTTCGCGCAGCGGTGCGGTCACCGATCGACCTCAATCCTCATCGCCCTTGCCAGCGCCAGCCCAAGTGGGTGCTCTGAGCCACTGAAGCGAACGACCAATGGGCCTTCAAACGGCTCACGCCCAATCAATTCGAGGCGCTCGCCCGGCGCCAAGCCAAGGTCGCTGAGGTAGCGAAGCATCGCGGGATCGGAGTCCGATACACGCACGAACAGCCCGCCGTCGCCTGGCGCCAGTTCGTCCAGTGAGCTTGTCGTGCCTTCTTCAACGCTGAGGTCAACGGCAGGGATCGGGTCTCCGTGAGGGTCATGGGTCGGGTCGCCGAGCCGCGCGGCGATCAGCGCCTCAAGCTCCTCCGAAATGTGATGTTCGAGCACTTCCGCCTCATCGTGGACTCGGTCCCACGGAACACCGAGCTCGGCTAGCAGGAGCTCAAGCAAGCGGTGGTGACGAATTACCTCTAGCGCAACCGCTCGTCCGGTCTCGGTTAGCTCGACGCCCTTGTAGCGCTCGTGGTCGGCCAAGCCGATCTCACCGAGCCGCTTCACCATCCCCGAGGCGGAGGCAACGCTTACGCCTAGCCGCTCTGCCAGCGCCGTCGTACTTACCGGTCCATCGGCTCGTTCCTGCAGCGTGTAGATCGCCTTTGCGTAATCCTCCACCGCCGGGGTGTGCCGCTCGATTGTCCTTCCCATTGGCAAAGTATGGCATGCCTAACTTTCGTTATCAAGCCGACTAACTCTCGCCCGTTCGCCCGGCTGCTCCTATCCTTGAGGCCCCAATGCCTCTCCTATCCCCGAGCGAAACAGAGATCACCGCGCTGCGCACCGGCGTAGCACTCGTTGACCGCTCTGAGCGAGGCCGGCTCGCGCTCAGCGGCCCGGACTCGAAGGCAGCGCTCAATGCAGTCGTAACGAACGAGATTGCAGAGCTCACCGCGGGGAGCGGCTGCTTCGCCGTCTGCTGCACCGCCAAGGGCCGAATGCTCGGCGACTTGCGCGTGCTCGACAGCGGCGATGAGCTGCTGCTCGATATGGAGCGCTGCGCGCTGCAGCCGATTTTCGACGTGATCCGCCACGGCCTAGTCGGGTATGAGGCCGAACTGCATAAGCGCACGCTTGCCACGAGCCTATTTTCGCTCCTCGGGCCGCAGGCTCGGAGCGCGACCGGCGCCGACGCGCTCGGCGTAAACGAAGACGACAACGTTGCCGCCCAGATCGCTGGCCTTCCTGTCCTGCTTATCGCAACGAACTCCGGCGTTGACGTTCTCTGCTCTGCCGACTCCAGTGACGCGGTGCGGGCCGAGCTGCTTGCCGCGGGCGCGACCGAGGCGGGCCAACCGCTCGCCGAGCTGGCCCGAATCGAGAGCGGTCGCCCGCGCTACGGAGTCGACCTCGACGAGAGCGTGATCCCGCAAGAGGGTGGACTCAACGAGCGCGCCGTCAGCTTCACGAAGGGCTGTTACGTCGGGCAAGAGACGATCGCGCGGCTCCACTACCGTGGCCGGCCGAACAGGCGGCTGTGCATGTTGAAGCTGAGCGGCGAAGCCGACCCTGGCGCGGTCCTAAGCACCGACGAGCGCGAGGTTGGAACGCTCACGAGCATCGCCCTATCTCCCGACGAAGGATTGATCGGTCTTGCACTAGTTCGTCGCGAAGCCGACGACGGAACGACCGTCAAGGTCGGAACTGGAGCCGTCGAAGCCGAGATTTTTGGCGCTAAGAGCGAGTAATGATCGCGATCCGGCGAAACCCTCCGAACCGAGGGGTACAGTCACGCGATCATCAAGCTGGAGGAGGATGACTGCTGTGACTACGACCGCTCCGCAACCAAAGACCACACTTGACCCGCGCGTACAGGCTGCGTGGGAGAACTACCGGGACGACCTCCGCGACCTAGACGGCAGCGCCTACGAGCGAGCCGAGACAGAAGCGTGGAAGCGTCTGCAGGCAGATCTCTTCGAGCTGGCCGACGAAGCCGCCGACGAGCGCAGCAGCGTCGGCCTTTAACCGTCGGTTAGAGTTCGCTTCAGCGGCGCCCACCCGCGCCGATTTGATCGCCATGCCTAAGCCGATGCGCAAAACGCCCTTCCTTCTGATCCCGCTGGCCGCTCTCCTAGTCGCTGGCTGCGGTACTAAAGAGCGGACAGCTAATGAGCTGCGGCCGCCCGTCCCGATCCAGCTGAACGCATCGCTTATGCCGAAGAAGATTTCGATCTCGCCAAACCAGATCGGCGGTGGCCCGGTGACGCTTATTGTGAGCAACCTGACCGGGATCGACCAGCGCATCACCTTTGGCTCCAATTCACCTTCGGGAACTTCAGACCTTCGCCTCGACAGTCAGAGCGCGACGATCGCACCCAACGACACTGCTCTGATGAAGGCCGACCTAACCGACGGTACCTACACGCTCTCCGTTCAAGACGACTCGATTCCGGCCTCGCTGCTCAACGTCAGCGGTCAGCGGCCATCCGGGCAGAACGATTTAATGCTTCCCTGAACCGCCGCCCGGCAGCAAATAGTGGAAGTTCGGGCCGATGATCCAGCAGAGATAGCCGAGCCAAAGATCGCCGGCAAGCAGCACGAGCGGGATCGAAATAACGAATCCCAAGATCACGGAGATCCCGTCAATGCGATCGGCTTTGCGCTCGGCGGCGCTCGGCTCGCTGGTCAGCAGCCCTGCCCGCGTCGAGTGCTCCGCGAGTACAACCGAAGCAATGATCGAGATCGAGATCGCTGATGCATAAACGGCGAAGGCCGTCGAATCCTGGAAATCGCCTAACAGCTGGGTCGGGTAAGGGATAAAGGCGACCGTCGCGAGGTAAACCAGGTTGATCGCAAGAAACGGGCCGTCAACCGCCTTCAGCGTGCCGCAGAACTTGTGATGGCGGATCCAAAAACTGCCGATCACGGCGAAGCTGATCAGGTACGACATCAGCTCACCCTCGCGTGACTTGAGCGCCGTCCAAAGCTCACCGCTGGAGCCGACTTGGGAGACCTGCGGGACGCTAATGCTGAGCACAAGGAGCGTCAGCGCGAAGGCGAAGATCCCGTCGCTCAGCGAGATTGTGCGACTGAGGTCATAGGCCTTCATGCGCTCACTGTTCGTATCTGACTCGCTCTCCACCGCGGCTAAGTATCGGCGCCACCTCGGACTACTCAGCTCGGGAAGTCAGATTCGCCGCGCGAGCCGTATTATTGGCGCCATGACCGTTGACCTCTCCGCAATCACCGATGTAAGTACCGAACCGGGCGAGCTGCCCAAGACAATGACCGCCTGGGTAATCCGTGAGGAGCGCGAAGGTGAGCCGATTGACGCCTTCCAGCTCGAAGAAGTCGACACACCAGAACCTGCTGCCTTCGAGGTAGTGGTTCGCGTGATGTCAGCCGGCGTCAACTTCAACAACGTCTGGGCTGCGCTCGGCAAGCCTGTCTCCGTCTTCAAGTCCGGCGATCACCCTGAGTTCGGCCATCACATCGGTGGATCTGACGCCTCTGGGATCGTCTGGAAGGTCGGCGCCGGCGTTACGCGCTGGAAGCCCGGCGACGAGGTCGTAGTGCATTGCAACCAGGCCTCCTACGAGGACGTTGAGGTTCACGGCCTCGACCCGCTTGCTGCCCCTTCGCAGAAGATCTGGGGCTACGAAACAACTTGGGGCTCGTTCGCTCAGTTCACCAAGGTTCAGGCACAGCAGCTGCTGCCGAAGCCAGCTGCGCTGTCATGGGAAGAAGCCGCCAGCTACGGCCTCACATACTTCACCGCGTACCGCATGCTGCTCGACCGCGCGAAGCTCCAGTCGGGCCATCGCGTGCTTATCTGGGGCGCGGCCGGCGGCCTTGGCGTATTCGCCACGCAGCTCGTTAAGGCTGCAGGCGGCCAGAGCGTTGGCGTTGTCTCATCCGACGGCAAGGGCGAGCTGATCAAGCAGCTTGGCGCAACCGATTACATCGACCGCCGCGAGTTCGCGGGAATGATGCGCACCGGCAACGAGACGCCAGAAGAAGAGAAGGAGCGCTTCGCCGTAAGTCGCGCATTTGCCAAGCGCGTCAAGGAAATCCTCGGCGACGCGCCCGACATCGTCTTTGAGCACGTTGGTATGGCGACATTCCCTACCTCCGTCTTCACCGTCAAGCCGTTCGGCAAGGTCGTAATCTGCGGCGCCACCTCGGGCTTCAATCTCGACTTCGACGTCCGCTACCTGTGGATGCGTCAGAAGGAGATTCTTGGCTCCCACTTCGCCAACGCTTGGGAATGCACGAAAGCCAACCAGCTGATCGATGATGGCCTGATCAAGCCTGTGCTTTGGAAGACGATGGGCTTTGAAGACGTCGCCAACGCCCACCAGCTGATGCACGAGAACAAGCATGCTGGCAAGATCGCTGTTCTCGTCGGGGCCGAGGAGGAGAATCTTGGTCGTAGCGGCGAAACCCCAGCCGAGCCGCCGGCAATTCGAGCAGAGGTAGGCGCCTAATGACAAGCGTTGTAGATATTCCCTGGTACGCAAATGGCTTTCGCGGCGACGCATTGGAAAGCGCGCTCCGCGACGTTGCCCCGACCGCACTCCGCTACGGCGCAACCGCTTGGGCCGTTCACCGCAGCCGCGACGACCGCTACAAGTTCACGCAGATCGCCCAGTTTGAAGACAAGCTCGACTTCGAGCGCTGGTGGTCAGGCCCAGAGATGATCGAGTTTCGCGCAATTGCCTCGGGCTGGTACCAAGTGCCGGTCTTCTACGCGTGGAACGACCTTGTCGGCGAGGGGCGCATCAGCCCTCAGCCACCGCACAATGGCGGTGAGCCAAATGGGAACGGCCCAATGCCAGAGCCCAACGATGACGCAGTTATAGAAGTTGCGGCCGGAAGCTAACTAACGACGTTAGCCCTGCTCGAGCGGGGCCATCGTAAGGCCAGCGTCGCGCAGCTGTTCCCAGTAAAGCTCGGCCGCTTCTTGGTGGCCGCTCCAGACGATTGAAAGGCCGCGGTTGTGAATCTCGTCGGCGAGCGAGTAGCCGCCTTCGAGCGTTACGCCCGGCAGCGTGCGCGCGAGCGCGCCTGCCACGCCGTCGAAGGTGTTGTGGTTGTCGTTGCGGACGATCACGCGCCACTGGCCGCCGATTCCGGAGCCAGGGCCTTGTGTGCGCGGGAGTTCAACTGTTTGCGACATCGCTAAAAAGCCTAGCTGCTGCCTACTCTTCGCGCTGCAGTAGTGCTCGCTTCAGTCCGGCGTACCCGTCCTCGGAGCGCATCACGGCAAAGTAGCCGGCTGCTACCTCCTCGCTGGCCGCGCCAACGAGCCACTCGCGCTGCAGGGCCGCGTAGGCCTCAGCGTCGGGCGCCTCCAACGCCCACGCGGGCGCCCGCGCAAGATCTTCGCGCAATGCGTCTAGCTGTTCGCCTACGTCGTCGTGAACGCCAAAGTGGGTTACCGCTAGTCGCTCAGGCTCGACGCTCTCAATCAGCTCGATCGACCGTTCCCAGCCAGCAAGGTCAATCTCCGGCGGCGGAGTTGGCGCGAGTACCGGGCCGCCAAGTCGGCGCACACCAGCTACGTCGCCGCTGAAGAGCGTTCCGCTGGGCTCATGCAGGTAGGCGATGTGGTTGCCCGAGTGGCCGGGTGTGTAGAGCGCGCGCCAATCGCCGATCTGCTCACCGCCGCTGAGTACCCGAACGCGCTCCTGCGGCACCGGCAAAATCGTGCCCCAGAGCCGCTCCATGTCGTCGCCGTAGATCCGCGTTGCGCTGGCGATCAGCCGCTCAGGATCAATCACATGCGGCGCGCCGCGTTCGTGTACCCAAACCTCTGTCTCCGGCCAAAGTTCGACCAGCGCGCCGGTCGCAGCAGCATGGTCAAGGTGGATGTGCGTGAGCAGGATCGCCCTCGGCGCCTCTCCCCCAAGAGCATCGATAACCCTCTGGCTACTGACCTCTGGCCCGGGATCAATGATCACGTCGCCCTGGCGGTAACAACAGATCGACTGCTCGCGGCCCAGATGTTGCAGATCGATCACGTCAAGCTCGGACACGGCTCCGCAGCATACAATCGGGCAATGGACCCACGCCTACCAGAACCAGACCGCCCGTGGATGATCCGCACCTATGCGGGTCACTCCACAGCAGAGAAATCAAACGAGCTTTACCGCTCCAACCTTGAGAAGGGTCAGACCGGCCTGTCGATTGCTTTCGACCTGCCAACACAGACCGGCTACGACCCCGATGACCCGATCGCCCGCGGCGAGGTAGGCAAAGTCGGCGTTCCCGTGGCCCACCGCGGTGACATGGAGGCGCTGCTCTCGGGTATTCCGCTGGCGAAGATGAACACCTCGATGACGATCAACGCCACCGCCGCCTGGCTGCTGGCGCTCTACATCGCCGTCGCCGAGGAGCAGGGCGCCTCCCAGGCAGAGCTGACCGGCACAACGCAGAACGACATCATCAAAGAGTTCCTTGCCCGTGGCACCTACGCCTTCCCACCGGCGCCGTCGATGCGACTGATCGCCGACATGATCGCCTACACCGTCGAGCACGTTCCACAGTGGAACCCAATCAACATCTGCAGCTACCACCTGCAGGAGGCCGGCGCGACGCCGGTTCAGGAGATCGCCTTCGCGATGAGTAACGCCATCGCCGTGCTTGACGCCGCCTCTGAGCGCGTCGCGCCTGAGCGGATGGGCGACGTCTTTGGCCGAATCTCGTTCTTCGTCAACGCCGGCATGCGCTTCATTGAGGAGCACGCCAAGCTGCGCGCGATGACGATTCTCTGGGAGGAGATCGGCCGCGAACGCTACGGCGTCACCGACGAGCGCAAGCTGCGGCTGCGCTACGGCGTGCAGGTCAACTCGCTCGGACTGACTGAATCGCAGCCTGAGAACAACGTGCCGCGAATCGTGCTCGAGATGCTCTCCGTCACACTTGGCCGCGACGCCCGCGCCCGCGCGATCCAGCTACCGGCATGGAACGAGGCGCTCGGCCTGCCGCGGCCGTGGGACCAGCAGTGGTCGCTGCGAATCCAGCAGCTGATGGCGTACGAGACGGACTTGCTCGAGTACCCCGACATCTTTGAAGGCTCGGTGGTGATGGACGGACTGGTCGCTGAGCTGCTCACCGGCGCCCGCGCCGAGATCGAGGTCGTCGCAAGCCAAGGCGGCGCCGTTGATGCGGTCGAGTACATGAAGGGCGCACTCGTTGACAGCCACCGTCAGCGGATGCGGCGGATTGAAAGCGGCGAACAGACCGTCGTTGGCCTTAACAGCTTCACGGAGACCGAAGAATCGCCGCTGATGGCTGGTAGCGACGGCGGAATCTTGACTGTTGACCCGGCCCTGGAGGCCGAACAGGCAGAGGCCGTCCGCGCTTGGCGAGCGCAGCGTGACGCCAGCGCCGCCGAGGCCGCCATCGCAGAGCTAACGCGCGTTGCCGCTGACGCGAGCGAAAACATCATGCCAGCGACGATCGCTGCTGCGAAGGCTGGAGTGACAACCGGCGAATGGGCCGCGGCGCTTCGCAGCAGCTTTGGCGAATACCGCGCGCCGACCGGCGTCAGCGGAGGCGCCAGCGGCAGCAGCGACGAGTCGCTCACCGAGCTGCGCGGTGAGGTTGACCGCGTTAGCGACGCGCTTGGCCGCCGAATCAAGATTCTGGTTGGTAAGCCTGGCCTCGACGGCCACTCCAACGGTGCCGAGCAGATCGCCGTCCGTGCTCGCGACGCAGGGATGGAGGTCGTCTACGAAGGGATCCGCCTCAGCCCCGAGCAGATCGCCACCAGCGCGATGCAGGAAGACGTCGATGTTGTTGGCCTTTCGATCCTCTCCGGCTCACACCGTGAGCTGATCCCAGCCGTGATCAACGACATGGCCAAGCTTGGCGTTGACGCGCCGGTGGTTGTCGGCGGCATCATCCCTGACGCCGACCTGCCCGAGCTGAAGGCTGCTGGAGTGGCGGGCGTCTATACGCCGAAGGATTTTGAGATCACTTCGATCATCGGCGACATCGTCCGGCTCGTTGCCGAGCGCAACGGGATTAACGCCGCCGCATGATTGGCTCGCAAATTGGCCAGCTGGCGGCAATGTTTGTCGCACTGGTACTCGGCACGTTGTTTGCGCTTCTTTTCGGCGCAACGAACCTTGCTACCGCTCTCACTTTCGGCGAGATGGCCTTCGCGGCGACGCTCGTTTGGATACTCCTGCGAGCCCCGGTGAAGGATTCTCGTTAACGAGTGGGTAACCTAATAAGCAGAGTTCTTACCGGCGCAGGGTCAGATGCCCGCGCGCCCGACGCTTGGAGACTTAGATCATGACCAGCATCCACACAACCCTTGCTTATCTCGACGCTGGTAGCGGCTCGATGATCGCGCAGATTCTGGTCGGCGGCTTCGCTGCCGCTGGCGTCGCACTCAAGATGTATTGGAAGCGCATCAAGGGCTTCTTTGGCCGCGGCGACGATGAAGAGGCTTCGACAGTGGCCACGGCCACGGCTGACAAGCCAGCCGACCACGACACGCCGCAGTCCTGACTTGAGTAGCGAAGGCGCGGCCGCGGAGACCGCCGAGCCCACCGAAGCCAACAAGTGGCCCTCCTGGTGGGTTCTTGGCCTCCAACTCGCAGCGCTTTGGTCGCTGGGCCTAGTCCGCCCGCTGTTTGACGTACTCGGAACCGACGAAGCCTTCTTCGTCGCGCGCGGCAACACGCCCGGCGACATCCTGATCTTCGCGATCGGCCTTACCTTCGTGCCGCCGCTAGTGCTTACGATCGTGGAGCTCATCGTTGGCGCTGTATCTGCGCGCGCGGCGCGGATCGTCCACCTCGTGTTCGTAGCCTTACTGGCGGCCTTGCTGGCGCTTCAATTTGTCAAAGGCGCGATAACAGCCGCGCCGCTGGCTTTTGTAATTTCGTTGGCGATCGGCGCGCTCGTCGGCTGGGTTTTCTGGAAGACGCCAGCAGTTCGCAGCTTCCTGACAATCATCACGCCTGCATCGTTCATCTTCCTAGCACTGTTTATCTTTGCCTCGCCGGTTACCGACGTGATCATGCCCAGCAGCGAAGGCTCCGGTGCATCAGGCGCCGCCGGGCAGTCAGGCAACTCAACGCCCGTCGTGCTGGTCATCTTCGATGAGTTTCCCCTGGCAGCGCTACTCAACAAAGACACCTCAATTAACGCGGCGCGTTTCCCGAACTTCGCCAAGCTTGCGGCGGGTTCAACTTGGTACAAGAACGACACAACCGTTAGCGACTCAACCTTCTCCGCTGTCCCAGCGATATTGACCGGTAAGGCGCCGCCCAACAATCTGCGCGAACTCTCCTACTCGCAGATCAACGACCTGTACCGCAAGAACATCTACACGATGCTTGCGGCCAGCCACCGCATCACCAACGTCGAAGCGATCACCCACGTATGCCCGCCGGCGCTCTGCGCGCCGCGAGCGGTCGGTGACGCACAGACCCGCCTGAGTGCTCTGTTTAGCGACCTCTCTGTCGTCACAGGCCGCACCGTGCTACCGCAGTCGCTCGCCGACCAGCTGCCATCAGTTGACGCTACTTACGGCGACTTCTCACCGGCCACATCGGCTCAGGTTGACCGCAAGGACCGAAAGAACGCGAACCCCCACGCCCGCTTTGATGGCACGCCGGCGATTGCCGAAGTCCCGGGTGCGGCCGCAAACAACAACGGTCTGCGCCAAGTCGCGCAGCTGCAGAACTCGATCTCAGGGGCAGGGAAGCCGCCGCTCTACGTGATGCACCTGCTGATGCCACACGTCCCTTGGCGCTTTGGTCCAACCGGCGACCAGTACTTCCCTAATGGCACCGATGCGCCAGGGCTTGACCATCAGATCTGGACAACGAACCAGTACCAGACTGACGTAGCCCTCCAGCGCTTCATCATCCAGACCGAATTCACCGACAAGGTGATCGCCAGCGTGATTGGCCGGATGAAACGAGCAGGGATTTGGCAGCGGTCGCTCTTCATCGTCACGGCGGACCACGGCGTCAGCTTCCGCGCCGGCGGCTCGCGCCGCCCAGTAACGCAGCAGAACCTCCCCGAGCTCGCGAACACACCGCTTTTCGTTAAGTACCCAGGCCAGCAGAAAGGCGTGGTTAACCTGAGTCCGACTCGCTCGATCGACATTGCGCCGACGGTCGCCAAGGTCACCAAAACCGGGCAGCGTTACAAGTTTGATGGCGTGCCGCTCGACGAGCGCCAGCCGAACTCAATCGTCTCGGTGCGCAACGGAATTGCCGGGCACCGAGTTAGCGCGCCGTCCGGCAGCGTGATTGCTCGCCGCAATGCACTCGTCCGCCAGTGGACCACGCTCTTTCCTGGTGGGCTCGCCTCCGTCTATCGGCTTGGGCCAAACCAGCAGCTGATCGGACGCAGCGTTGCGTCGCTCTCAGCAGGTAGCGCCAGCGGCTCAGCGACGATCAAGTTCCCCAACCTCTACTCCCACATGAACCCAGCCAGCGGCGTGTCGCAGATCTACCTGATCGGCGATACAAACGGTGTGGCTGCCAACCAGCCACTCGCTGCAGCCGTTGATGGAAAGATCGTCGCTGTTGGGCAAAGCTTCAATTCGCCTTCGGGGGTGCAGTTCTCAATCATCTTGCCGCCGGCGAGCTTGCGCGGCAGCCATGCACTGGTTCAGCTCTACTCGGTCTCCGGCGGCTCGTCGATCGGGCTGCTGGGCAGCGCTGGCCACTGATCAGCATCGGCGCCAGCGATAGCCTCTGAGCGATGGAGCGCGAACGGATCGGCTTTATCGGCCTCGGCATCATGGGCTCGCGGATGGCCGCCAACCTCGCAGCCGCCGGTTTTGAGCTGACGGTTTGGAACCGCACTACGGCAACAGCTGAGGCCTGGGCGGCAGAGCACGGCGCGAGAGTCGCGGCGACCCCAGCGGAGCTGGCCGCTGAAAGCGACGTAGTAATCAAGATCGTCGTCAACGGAGAGCAGGTCGAGGAGATTCTGGTTGGCGAGCACGGAGTTATCGCTGGCGCCCGCGCCGGCATGCTCTGCATCGACATGTCCACGATCTCGCCGCAGATGGCGCGCTCGCTTGGAGAGCGTCTCGGCGAGCACGAGATCGCATTCATCGACGCGCCGGTCACTGGCTCGTCGCCGGGCGCCGAGGCTGGAACGCTGACGATTATGGCCGGCGGTAGCGAAGCCGACCTGAAGCGCGCCGCCCCAATCTTCGACGTGCTTGGCGTCAAGACCGTTCACTGCGGTGAAATCGGCCAAGGGCAGACGATTAAGGTGATCACCAACGCGATCGCCGCCAGCAACGCTGCCGTGCTCGCGCAGGCGTTGATCGTCGCCCGCGGCGCAGGTGTTGACCTGGCAGCGCTCTCCGAAGTGATCTCCGGTGGCGCCGCCGACTCGCGGATGGCGGAGCTGAAACTGCAGCCGATGATTGAGCGCACGTACAACACGCTCTTCCGCCTCGACCACATGATCAAAGACGTCGATCTAGCGCTCAAAGTCGCAGCCGACGAAGGAATTCCGTTTGACTACGCAGCTCGAACCCGCGAGCTCATGGCCGAGGCTTCAGCTGAGGGCTTTGGCGACGTTGACTTCGCTGCGCTTTATGAAGCGCTGCAGGCCCGCGCCGACGGTGCGCCTTGAGCCAGCGGGGCACCGACGCTCGTCCGGTTATCCTCCCCAGCGTGGAGCGCGAGCAACTAGTTGACGGCCACGGCCGCAGCATTGGTGATGTACGGATCTCGGTAACCGACCGCTGTAATTTCCGCTGCCAGTACTGCATGCCGGCCGAGGGCCTGAAGTGGCTTGAGCGCTCGGCGGTGCTCGACTTTGAAGAGATCACGCGGATCGTTGGCCTGCTCGCTTCAATCGGCGTTGGCGACGTTCGCCTGACCGGCGGCGAGCCGCTGGTGCGCAAAGACTTCCCAAAGCTCGCGGCAATGCTGGCGCAGCTGCCGGGCGTGAATGACCTCTCGGTCACCACCAACGGTTTCCTGCTGGGCCGCGACGCGGAGGCACTAGTGGCGGCCGGCGTGAACCGATTCAACATCTCGATTGACTCGCTCCAGCAGGACAAGTTCTACGAGCTAACGCGCCGCGACGCGCTACCGCAGGTACTCGAAGGGCTAAACGCGCTGGCCGCGTTCCCCGAGGCCCACCCGATCAAAATTAACGCCGTCGCGATCCGCGGCTTCACCGAGGATGAGATCCCAGCCTTCGTCGACTTTGCTCGCGAGTTCCCGTTCGAAGTGCGCTTCATCGAGTTAATGCCGCTTGACGCCGACCATGCTTGGGAGCCAGAGAAGGTTTTGAGCGGCGCTGAGATCCTCGCCGCGATCAACGCGATTCACCCGCTCGAGGAGCAGCCGCGCGAGCCGAGCGCTACGGCCAAGGTTTATAACTTCGCCGACGGCAAAGGAAAGATCGGCCTGATCAACCCAGTAAGCGAGCCGTTCTGCTCCGACTGCAACCGAATTCGCTTGACAGCAGAAGGCAAGCTGCGGACCTGCCTCTTCTCACTGCACGAAACAGATCTGCGCGAGCCACTGCGTTCAGGCGCCAGTGACGACGAGCTGATCCAGATTGTCCGAGATGCCGTTTGGCGCAAAGAGCTAAAGCACCACGTCGGCGAGCCGGGCTTTATTCAGCCTGCTCGGACGATGAGCGCAATCGGCGGCTGACCTCTTTTAGCTGCTCGAGGTCGTTGACGTTGAAGCTGGCCTCGGCCGGCACGTCGATGAGCGTTGGCGTCAGTGCCATCACCTGCTCGGTCATCGGACCGTCGGTGTCGAAGCCGAGCA
>CAIJLJ010000070.1 GCA_903821395.1 uncultured Solirubrobacterales bacterium
CCGGACCACCAGATGCGCCAGTAGGGGACCAAGCTGTACATACGGCAAGATGTCATTGAAAGCTATATCCACGCGATTCCAAGAGGCATGTTGTGTGCCTTAGCTCACAGTGCTTATGTGAGCGGCCTCACACACAACCGGCGACTTTAGCGTCAGAGTGGTCGAAGTCGTCTGCAACATATTCTCCGCAGCGACTGCACAGCTGGACCCACATAGAAGTATCTCTCCTCCTGAAACGGCTCGCCAAGTTGGCGGGTCGTTTCTTTTTGGGCGAACGCTCAGGCTTCGCTGGGCACTTCGTCGCTAACGCCGATCAGAGCTGTGATCCGCTCAGCGATCTTCTCGCCAGTCAAGCCAACCTCGTCGTAGAGGAGCGCTGGCTTGCCATGCGTCACGTAGCGATCCGGCAGGCCGATACGCAGCATCCTCGGCGTCGGAATCCCTGCCTCGTTGTAGTGCTCCCAGACGCCGGTTCCAAACCCTCCTGTCAGTACCCCGTCTTCAACGGTGACAAGAAGGTCGTGCTCGGCGGCTAGCTGGGCGAGCAGCGCGGCGTCTAGCGGCTTAGCGAAGCGCGCGTCGGCAACGGTGGCCTTTATCCCCGACTCGGCGAGAATGTCGGCAGCGTCGAGGGCCATCGATACGCCGAGCCCATAACCGAGGAGCGCCACGCTCCGCCCTTCACGCAGAATCTCGCCAGTGCCAATTTCAATCAATTGCGGTTTGTCCGGAAGCGGAACGCCAACTCCCTCCCCGCGGGGGTAGCGGAGGGCGACCGGGCCGGATTCGTGCGCGATCGCCGTGTGAAGCATGTGGACTAGCTGCGCCTCATCACGCGGGGCCATCAAAGTCATATTCGGCAGCGGCCTCATGTAGGCGATGTCGAAGGCGCCGTGATGGGTCGGGCCGTCGTCGCCGACCAGTCCGGCGCGGTCCATCGCAAAGATCACGGGCAGCGACTGCAGCGCTACGTCGTGGACGATCTGGTCGTAGGCGCGCTGGAGGAAGGTTGAGTAGATCGCGCATACCGGTCGAACGCCTTCAAGCGCCATTCCGGCAGCGAACAGCACCGACTGCTGTTCGGCGATTCCAACGTCGAAGTAGTGATCCGGCTCAGCCTGCTGGAGGATGTTCAGCCCTGTCCCCGAGTTCATAGCCGCCGTAATACCGACCACACGCCGGTTAGCCCGAACCTCGCTGACAATCGCGTTGCCGAAAACCTCTGTGTAGGTCGGGGCCGGAGCCACCTTGGCCGGGGACGCCGCCTTCTTCGCAACCGGAGCCCTGTCGGCGATCGAGCCAGGCTTCGCGGCGTGCCACTGCTCCATGCCTTCTAGCCCGCCCTCTTCGGCCGGAGCGAAGCCCTTGCCCTTAACCGTTGTGATGTGAACGACGACTGGCCTGTCAGCCGCAAAGGCCGCATCTAACGCCTGCCTGAGTGCGGCAACATCGTGGCCATCGACGATGCCGACGTAAGCCCAATCGAGCTCCTCCCAGAACAGACCCGGCGCCCAGAAAGCCTTCAGTGATTCCTTCAGCTGCGGGCCGAGCTTCTCAACCTTGGCGCCGATGCCTGCGGGGAGGTGACTGAGTCGGTCCTCAACACCCTCGCGAGCGTGCCAGAACTTCGGGTTCAGACGGACGCGCGTGAAGTAGCGGGAGAGCGCGCCGACGTTCGGCGCAATCGACATCCCGTTGTCGTTGAGCACGACAACCATTGGCGTCCCAAGTCCGCCGGCTTGGTGGATCGCTTCGAATGCGACTCCCCCAGTCATCGCGCCGTCGCCAATGACGGCGGCAACGCGGCCCTGGTTCGGGCGGCCGAGCAGTCGCATCCCCTCTTTGAGCCCTACTCCGTAGCCAATTGAAGTTGAAGCGTGACCGGCGCCCATGATGTCGTGCTCGCTCTCTTCGATCGAGCAGAACGGCGCTAGCCCCCCGTATTGGCGAATCGTCGCGAGCTGGTCGCGGCGCCCGGTGAGAACCTTGTGGGGATAAGCCTGATGGCCAACGTCCCATAGGATCTTGTCGCGCGGCGAATCGAGCACCGAATGAAGTGCAACCGCCAGCTCGCAGGTGCCGAGATTTGCGCCGAAGTGGCCGCCGATCTCGCCGACCGTGTCGATGATGTACTCACGGACCTCCTGCGCGAGCTGCTGAAGCTGTGCGTCGTCAAGACCGTTGAGGTCTTGCGGGCCATTGATCGTGTCGAGAATGCGTTGCATAAGGCTCTAAAGCTTTGGTACGAAGCTAACTAGTCTAACTCTCACGCGAAGCGATGAAATCGGTGATTCGTTCTAGCGGCCCAGCGCCCTGAGGGGCTGCAGCCGCCAGCGCTGCGCGGGTCTGCTCGTGTGAAGCCGCGGCGAGTGCGTTTGCCTGTTCTAAACCGAATTCGCTGACGTACGTTCGTTTACCCTGCCGCTCGTCACTTCCGGATGGTTTACCGAGCTCTTCGTCGGACCCGGTGACGTCAAGAATGTCGTCGACGATCTGGAAGAGAACACCGAGCTCTTGGGCAAAGTCGCGAAACTTCCGCAGTCTCTGATCGTCAACGCCATGGAGCAGACATACGCATTCGACCGAGGCGTTTATCAAGCGGCCGGTCTTGCGCGAGTGAAGTTCCCGCAGCCCCTCCGACCCTGCCGCAGCAGCCGCTTCAACGTCGAGGTACTGGCCGCCGACCATCC
>CAIJLJ010000071.1 GCA_903821395.1 uncultured Solirubrobacterales bacterium
CTCGGCCAGGGTGACATGCTCTTTTCGCCCGTTGGCTCTTCAAAGCTTGAGCGAATCCAGGGCGCCTACATTGACGAGCCTCAGATTGCGAAGTTGACGGAGTTTTGGGCTGACCAAGGGGAACCGGCGCTGCGTGAAGACCTGCTCGAAGAGGTCGAGGTTCAGAAAGATGCTTCCGGTGGAGGCGACGGAGACGGATTCGATCCGGATGAAGATCCGATGCTGAGCGAAGCGATTGCGCTAGTCGTAGAGATGGATACCGCATCGACTTCGATGCTTCAGCGCCGCCTACGCGTTGGCTACACGCGAGCCGGCCGGCTCATTGACATGCTTGAACGGCGCTCGATCATTTCGGGCTACGAAGGATCGAAGCCGCGCCAAGTCCTCGTCACGGCAGCAGACCTGCCCCGCGTGCTTGCGGCACTCGAGTCACCGGCAGGAGAGACCGACGACGCGCCGGAAGCCGATGAGCAGACTTTGCACGCCGTTTCGCCAGATTCTGACGCAGACTGATTAGCCTCTGCGCATGGCCGATATTGCAAGCCAGCTCCGAACCGCGCGGACCGATGCTGGAATAGACATCGCGACTGCTGAGTACGCGACGAAGATTAGGTCGAAGTATCTTCGAGCGCTAGAGAGCGGGGACTGGGCCGCGTTGCCCGAGGAGACCTCGGCAAAAAGCTTTCTTAGGACCTACGCCGATTATCTCGGGCTGGACGGGCGCGCACTGGTTGAGGTGTTCAAGGCCGGCCAGCTTGCCGTTGGCGAGCAGGCTAACTACTCCCCAAGTGGCCCTTATCGCCATCAATCGGCCGAGCGTCGCTGGAGGACATGGATAGTGGTTGCGTTAGTGATCTTTCTGATCGTGGGGCTTTTCCTGATTGGTACAAATTCGCAGGCGGCACAGGCATCGGTCCCTTTGTTTACGACGGTTAGACACATCGCGCTGTGACCACTCGGGCCGGCATCGTGGTAACCGGGACCGAGGTTCTTACCGGCCGCGTGGTAGACCGAAACGGCCCCTGGTGCTCGGAACAGTTGCGCGCGCTCGGTGTGGATCACGAGAGCACGGTGGTCGTGGGCGACCGACCGGCCGACATTCTAGCCGCGCTCCGCTGGTTAGCTGACGAGGGCTGCTCGCTGATCATCACCAGCGGTGGGCTCGGTCCAACTGAGGACGACCTGACGGCGACGGTCGTTGGCGAGTTCCAGGGCCGCGAGATGGTGGTAGACGAACCGTTGCACGAGCGCATCTCAGCGATCCTCGCGCGCCTGACCGCGCGCTGGCCCAGCGTTGACCAAGAGTCGATCGCGGCTGGGAACTTGAAACAGGCCACGATTCCGGCTGGCTCAACGATATTGGAGCCGATCGGGACTGCCCCAGGGCTCGTGGTGCCCGCGGCCGACGGTAGCAGCGGCCCAACGGTCGTTGTCTTGCCCGGGCCGCCAAGTGAGCTGATTCCGATGTGGGAGGCCGCTGCCAGTACGGAGCACTTCATCAAGGCCACAGAAGGACGCGCGACGATTGAGCAGTCGATGCTGAGACTGTTCGGCATCCCGGAGTCTGAGATCGCGGCAACGCTGAGGGCGGCTCGCGATTCGGGAATCGAAATCGATTCGCTCGAAATCACTACGTGCTTGCGCCGCGGCGAGATTGAGATTGTCACGCGATTTGCGCCGGAACAGCAGGCGCTCTACGACTCAATGGCCGAGTTCGTTGCTGAGCGCCACGCAGACACGCTGTTTTCTACTGACGGGTCAAGCGTTGACCAGTTGCTTGCTGCGGAGCTGGTTGGCCCACCGCCGCTCACGATCGCGGTGGCAGAGTCATGTACGGGCGGCCTCGTATCAGCACGCTTGACCGAGATCTCTGGCGCATCAGCCTACGTCCGCGGCGGGCTCGTGGTCTACAGCAACGAAGCAAAGACCCATCTCGCGGGCGTGCCTGCCGCTTTGATTGAAGAGCATGGCGCCGTAAGCGAAGAGGTCGCCGTTTCGCTGGCAGAGGGAGTCCGAGAGGCCCTCGGCTCCGACATTGGCGTAGGAGTTACAGGTGTGGCGGGGCCCGATGGTGGAACCGATGAGAAGCCGGTCGGTCTTGTCTGGGGTGCGGTGGCCGTAGGCGCCGGCGAGGTTGCAGTTCGTAAGCTCAATCTGCCGGGCTCGAGGGCAACGATTCGCGACCGCACAACAACGGTTGTGATGCAC
>CAIJLJ010000072.1 GCA_903821395.1 uncultured Solirubrobacterales bacterium
GAGGGGCCCGGGCGTCAATATGAGTCGCAATAGCCGGTCAGCACCAGACTTGGCGATGCTCGCCGATAGCTTCCCCGGCTACGCCATATACGAGGACAACCAAGATGGCTGGACTGCTGTCGGCGGAACCAGCGCGGCGACGCCTTTGCTAGCCGCTGGCGTTGCTCTCACAAACCAGCAGGCGACCGCTGCCGGCAAGGCGACTATGGGCTTCATCAATCCAGCGATCTACTCTTTGGCGGCCGGTAGTTCTGCGTCGACAATCTTTCGGGATGTGACAAGCGGGAGCAATGACCTAGGCCGTTGGATCGCCCCAACTGCTCGCGTCGACGGTAAAACAGTCCGCACAGGAGGAACGAAGCACCCACTCGGCTGCTGCACCGCGGCACCGAACTACGATCCGGCATCCGGCTGGGGATCAATCAACCTTCCTGCTTTCTCCGCCGCTTTAGTCGCTCAGCGCTGAGCGAGCATTATTTAGCGCTTCGTTGAGGTCGGCTGGAAGCGGCGATAAAACATCTATCTCATCGGCCGTCACCGGGTGCGCAAAGCGCAACCGTGCGGCGTGGAGGAACTGCCGTTCGAGGCCAAACGCGTCGCCAGCCCCATAGGTTGGGTCGCCCACAACAGGGAGGCCGATCGCTTCAAGGTGCGCTCGAATTTGATGTGTGCGCCCTGTGTCGAGCGTTACCCGCAGCAAGGTCGTAGTCGGCAAACTCTCCTCGATTTCGAAGTGTGTCACTGCCGTGCGCGGCTTGTCCGTGTCGAGCGAAACCTTTACGCGGTTACGCCGATCGCGACCGATTGGCGCGTCAATTGTTCCGGTCCGCGCCGTCGGCCGGCCATCTACGAGAGCAAAATACTCACGCGTGATCTCGCGCTTCGACATCGCCGACCGCAAAGCTCTGTGAGTCGGTTCGTCGCGCGCGACTACGAGTAGACCAGAGGTATCGCGGTCGAGGCGATGCACGATCCCGGGCCGCTCCGGGTCATCGCCCCCGCTGCTGCGCCCCGCTAGCGCCTGTACGAGCGTTCCGGTCGCGTGCCCGCGTGCGGGGTGAACGACAACCCCAGCTGGCTTATCAACGACCATCAGCGACTCGTCCTCATAAGCGATTCGGAATTCGGCTGGTTCGCCGGGGTCGACGCGCGCAACGCGCAGATTGCTCTCGTCAACAACGACGACTGCGCCAGCATCCGGGCGGAATGATTTCGCGGCGACCTGCCCATCGACAGTGACTTGCGCGGCTGCAATCAACCTCTGTGCCCGCGAACGCGAACCGAGTTGCTCTGCCAGGAGCGCATCGAGGCGTTTGCCGGCTTGGCTAGGAGTTATCTCGAGCTGCATCGCCCGCCTCCATTTTGCGCTGGCGCCGCGCGTCCAATTCGACGAGAATCAATAAGACGACGACGCCAACGGTGATCGCTGCGTCAGCCAAGTTGAAGGCAGGCCAATGCGGAAGCTTGATGAAGTCGGTGACCGCACCTGCGCGCACTCGATCAACGATGTTTCCGACGGCTCCTCCAAACACGAGCCCCGTCGGAACCCAGATCAGCGGCGTACCAAGGTGATGCAGGAAGTACCAGCCGAGCGCGCCAAGAGCGATAGCCACCAACAGCGCAACTAAAAAACCAGCTCCGCTCAGCTGCCCAAATGCTACTCCGCTATTCCGGACGTCAACGATGCGGAGCCACCCTCCGACAACGTCGACGCCGCCAGCAGATGTGGCGTTCCGTGCGAGAATCTTCGTTATCTGGTCGAGTGCGATTACAGCGATTGCTGTCAGTCCCGCTAGGCCGATCACTCCGCCGTGGTCGGGGGTCATCCGGAGATCAACCTTACGATCAATCCTCCGCCGATCGTCAACACGAGAATGCCGACCAAGGGGCTTAGGTCGATTGCGCCAAGTGGTGGGATAAAGCGCCGGAACAGACCGAGATATGGATCGCAAACCTGCCGGAGGAAATCGAGGAGCGCAATCAACGGCCGGTTGTATGGGATTCGGCCGCCAAAAGATTGGTAGAGCGAGCTGAGGATGTAGGCGAAGATCAGGAATGTGTAGACGTTGATCAGCGTCGAAACGTAATCAGCGATCGTTGCCCGGATCGCGCCTAACGGCAACGCGGCCAGTGCGCTCATCGCTTGCGGCCGAGGACTGCATCCATCGCGGCCGCGAACCCCTCACGCAGCGGCACGGCGAGGACCGCGAGACCCTTTTCGGTCACGCCACCCGGGGTCGCGACCTCACGGCATATCTCTTCACTGTCGTTCGACCTCGAAACCAATAACGCGCTCGATCCGAGAAGCGTTGAGCCGACCAGTTGCTTCGCAACTTCGCGGTCGAGGCCTTCAGCGGTGGCGGCGTCTACCTGAGTTTGGGCTACCAGCGCAAGATAGGCGGGACCAACGCCGCTCACGCCGGTCAAGGTCGCAAAGTGGTTTTCACCGAGAGGGAATACCTCGCCGACCTCGCCGAATAGCTCTTTGATCTCTTGATAAAGACCGGCGTCGCCCGAATCGTCGTCAACAATGCCGATCGTCGCCTGGCGAATTTCGACAGCGAGGTTTGGCATGATCCTGAAACAGTTGCTGTCCGGGTACGCGGCGCGCAGTTCGTCGAGAGTGACCCCCGCAAGAATGGAAACAACGACCGAGGTGTCGCCGGCTATCTCGGCAGCGACTTCGGCCAGCTGCTTGGGTTTATGACATAGGACGACTACGTCACTGTTCGCGGCAACCTCCGCGTTGTCTCGAGCCGCAGTCCCATCGACGAGCTCTGCGAGAGCAGCCGCCTGCGAGTGTTCGAGCGCCGAGCAATAGACAGGTCTGCCCCACCCGACCGCCAAGGCTCGAGCCATGTTTCCGCTACCTATTAGTCCGATTCGCATATCCCGAACCGTACTGGTTGGTCACCCTACCGAAGGCGCTGAACCCGCTAGCTCTGGTTGAAGAAGCCCTTTTCGATCAGGGAGGCGCGCTCTTCGGCCGATATTTCGACGTTGCGTGGCGTCAGCATGAAGACCTTCTCAGCGATTTTTTGCATTCCGCCGTCAAGGCCGTAGGTGAGCCCACTAGTGAAGTCGATCAGCCGCTTGCTCAACTCAGAATCGGTTGACTGGAGGTTCAGCACAACTGGAATGCCATCACGGAACTTGTCGGCGACTTGCTGAGCGTCATTGAAGCTCTTAGGGATCACTAGGTGGACACGGTCGGCCGAGCCGGTGTGCCCGTTTCCGCTGCGCATTGGCGCCGACCGTGGCGAACTGGACCCTCGCCGCGGCTCGTCGTCAGGGAAGATCTCTTCGATGTCGTCGCGCTTGCGACGCTTCGTCAGGCGTTTGACGTTCGATCGGTCGCGGTAGCGGCCTTCGAGTTCAGCTTCGGGCTCAAATGAGCCGGTTTCAGGCGCATAAGGGTCACGATCCTCAGCCAAGCCGAAGTAGACCAGCGCGCGGTGCCAAGTGTCACTTAGAGCCATTTAGTAAGTTTAGCCGCGCAGCGGCGTTTTCCTGCGCAAAACCGTGCGGCGTTCAGCGCAGGAGCCTGCTGCCAACCCTGATGATGGTTGCGCCCTCTTCGATTGCGACCGAAAAGTCCTGCGTCGTGCCCATAGATAGCTCGATAAGGTCCCGTTCCTGAGCCAGCTCGCGGAGGGCTGCGAACAACGGCCGGTTCTGCTCCGGAGCGGCGGTAAGCGGCGGCATCGTCATCAGGCCGACGACCTCTACCGGGCAACGCTTGATGAAATCGGTTAACTCGGCGGGTCGAACGCCTGCCTTCCCTTCTTCGCCGCTGACGTTTACTTCGATCAGGACCTTAGTCGCGTCCGTGCCGTGTTTAGCGAGCTGATCGAGTGCCGAATCGGTCGCTACGGAGTGGATCAAGCGGACGTGCGGGACGATCACTTTGACCTTGCGACTTTGCAAGGTCCCGATGAAGTCGAAGGTAAATCGACCGGGGTACGCCTCCTCACGCGCAATCAGATCCTGCGCGCGGTTTTCGCCAACCAGCGTAAATCCAGCATCAAGGAGTTCGCCACTGTTCTCAATCGGGACATATTTGGCGGCGAGCAGCAGCTCTACCTCCTCCCGCTGGCGGCCGGCCTTCGAGCAAGCAGCTCGAATATCTTCCTCGACAGTCGCACGCGCTGCCGCGATTCGCCCGCTCTCCAATCCCTCGATCAGATCAGCCATGCTGCTCCGAGCATGCGTCCGGTGCGGCCACCGTCGCGGCGGTACGAAAAGAACTCGTCGCTCCGCGAGCAGATTGTGCAAATTTCGCTGTCGTAAATCGTTTCGACACCAGCGGCTCGAAGCTTATGTTCCGCGACCGCGGCAAGGTCGACGTTGCCAGAGCCGGCGATGGCCCTAGGGATGTTCGCGAATACCTCCCGGACATCGGAACTGACCTCGTAGCAGCACCCTCGTGCGCCGGGGCCAATGGCGGCCACGAGGCCAGCGCCCTCCTCTGCCTCCTGCTGTGCCTGAGCGACGCCCGATTCGATTATTCCCGCGGCGAGTCCTCTCCAGCCAGCATGAAGCGCGCCAGCAACGCCTCCACCGGCCACCAAGACGGGGAGGCAGTCGGCCGTCCGCACTGCGCAGAGAACACCGCGCCGGCTTGTCAGCTGGCCGTCAACTGCGTGATGAAAAGCGATTGGCTCCTCGTCGGCCGCAGTCAACCTCACCTCCGCGCCGTGGACCTGATCGTCCTGCGCCCATGCGCTAAGCGGGATACCACTAAGTGTTTCGACCGCCTGGACGCCATCGTTCGCAGGTTCCGAGAAGTCGCCGGCTCTGGTGTTGCTGAAAAACATCTCACATTCGTGGGTCCTCATGGTGAGGCCTAGCGGCCCGGCGACGAACGGCGAGCTCGGTCGGCCTTCGGCCCCGGCCATTCTCGCGGTCATATTTCCCCCGCAGAGACGCTTTCGAGCGCAGCCTGCAGCTGCTCATCGCGCCCGGCAATCTCGCCGTCGAGAGTCAGGTCGAGCGCCGCCTGAAGAGCAAACCCCACCTGTGGGCCGGCGGGTAAACCAGCAGCGGCAAGGTCATCTCCAGTGATCTCAAGCTGCACCTTTCTGAGTTCGTTAATCCAAGCGTTCGCGTTGGCACCACCGCAAAGGGCGATCGCTTCGAGCGGTGCACCGCGTGCTGCGCGGGCGATCTCAGATGGGGTCGAAGCATTTCGAAGCGGCGCCGCGGTAACCCACCGCGATGAGATCGTGACGATTTCGCGCTCAGCGGAAGTGAACTGGAGGTGATCAAGCCACCGAGTCAACAAGCCGAGCTCGACGCCCATGCTGCACGCCGCCAGCACGAGGAGGTCTTGACGGCCTTCTTCGCCAAGCAGGCGAGCTGCCTCGACCAAGGCGCTGGGATCTGGATCAAAGCCCTCAAGTAGCGCCCCTGCATTGAGGCCTTCGACCGATTGGAATACCGCTGTTGGTGCGGGTTCGGCGAGCGCTAGCCGCACCTCGTGTCCGATCCGCTCACCACTCACATGCCCGGCCGTCGCGAGACCAGCCAGTTCTGCGGTACGGCTGTCGACGGTGAAGCCTAGGCGCGCCTGATAACGGGCGCCTCGCCATAGCCGAGTCGGGTCATCCTCAAAGGAACCGTCGTGCAGGACGCGCAGCACTCCAGCCTCTAGATCTGAGAGCGCGTCTTCGTGAGCCACAAGAGTGTTGTCACGCAGGTTGATGGCGATCGCGTTAACCGTGAAGTCGCGACGTTGCAAGTCCTCGGTGAGCGTGGCCGGCGCCACTTCGGGCAGCGCACCGGGATGCGCGTAGCTTTCTGTTCGGGTCGAGGCAAAATCGATCCGTGCGCCATCTAGGTCGACGGTGGCAGTGCCGAAGCGCTCGAAGCGTTCCTGAGCTCCTCCGAGCGCGGCGAGAATCTCGTCCAGCGGACCTTCGACGGCTACGTCGATTTCGCGCGGAGTGCGGCCGAGCAGCAGGTCTCGCACTGCGCCACCGACGAGCCAGGTCGGCTGCTCGACAGTCATTGCAGCGGCAAGCAGCCGCACTCCGCCTGGGAGCTCGCTGAGCGTGCCGACCACCTTTCCTGCTTCCATACAGCTTATGTTCCCGCGATCGCGCAAAGGACGCGTCCTCGTTGGCGTGGTCGTCGGAGCGATCGTGTTGGCGGGCGCTGCAATTGCTTTCTATCTGAAGGCCCGCAACCCAAGCGATGTTTCTAATTCGAACGTTGCGTTCGTCAGAACTAGTGCGCCAAAACCCAACGTAGCTCAAGCCGATGCCAACTTCGCCTGGCCCTTTTACGGCTACGACGCGGCACGCACGCACAATTTCCCGATGGCTCAGCCCCTGCGGCCCACGCACAAAGTCCGCTGGTCGCTGCGGAGCAACGTCTTGATTGAGTTCAACCCAGTTGCGGGTGGTGACTCTCTGTTCCTGCTCAAGAACAATGCGGCGTTTTACGCGATACGGAGGTCGACGGGCGTCGTCTATTGGAAGACGCTGCTCGGGAACCTCGCTGCGTCATCACCTGCATATGTTGATGGCGTTGCGTACTGCACGATCCTGGTCGGTGTGAAGGGCTCCGATCGAGGCAAGGTCGTAGCGCTCAACCCAGCCAAGAAAAAGATTCTTTGGACGCGAAATCTGCCAAGCCGCAGTGAGAGCTCGCCATTAGTGCGCAACGGCATTGTCTATTTCGGAAGTGAGGACGGGACGGTTTACGCGCTCAAGGCCAAGACCGGCAAGCAGATCTGGACTTACCAAGCTGGTGGCGCAGTTAAGGGCGGTCTCGCCTACGCCAACGGCAAGCTCTTCTTCGGCGATTACGGTGGACACGTTCACGGAATTGACGCCAACACCGGCAAATCGATCTGGTCATCGGGTGGCGGAGGCGCGCTTGGGCTCGGTGACGGTCAGTTCTATGGGACAGCGGCAGTCGCGTTCGGGCGTGTCTATATCGGTAACACGAACAGCAGCATCTACTCGTTCTCCACGGCCAATGGTGCACTCGGTTGGCGGCAAGGCACTGGCGGCTACGTCTACTCGTCGGCGGCAGTAGCCGACGTGGCGCAGCTCGGCCCTACCGTCTTCATCGGCTCCTATGACGGTCGCCTCTATGCGCTCAATGCTCAGTCTGGTTCAGTGCGGTGGAGCATCAATGCCGGCGGGCAGATATCCGGCGGTATTCAGATCATCGGTGACCTAGTGTTGTTCTCATCGCTCGCTAACCGCACGACGGCCGTCGGCATCCGCACCGGAAGAACTATTTGGTCGGTTCCCAAGGGGCAGTTCAACCCAGCAATAACCGATGGCAAGCTTCTCTTCGTCAGCAGTATTACGAGCCTGTTCGCTTACGAAACGTCGGCGTCGGCCGGAACAAGCTCGGCGACGTCGAAGTAATTGGCGCTAGGACGCGCTGTCGCTGGTGAGTCGTTCGATCTTCGCGCCAAGCGCTCGAAGGCGCTCATCAATCCGCTCGTAGCCGCGATCGATCTGACCAACGTTGCCGATTTCGCTTGTTCCCTCTGCGCACAGGGCGGCGATCAGCATCGCCATCCCGGCTCGGATGTCGGGCGAATCAACTCGTTCGCCGCGAAGTTGACTGGGTCCACTCACGATTGCTCTATGCGGATCGCAGAGTGTGATGTCCGCGCCCATCAGGACCAGCTTGTCGGTGAAGATGAGGCGGTTTTCAAACATCCACTCGTGAACCAGGACGGAACCCTCACATTGGGTTGCGAGCGCGACGGCAATCGAAGTGAGGTCGGCCGGGAACGCGGGCCACGGGCCGTCCTGAATCTTCGACTTGTACTCGCCGACGTCTCGTGCAGCAACGAGCTTCTGGCCGCCCGGAACGAGGACATCGCCGCCCTCCAGCTCGCTGTGCAGTCCAAGCTTTGAAAAAACGAGCCTGATCATCTGAAGATCTTGTGGATCGGTGTCGACGATCCGCATCTCTCCGCCCGTCACTCCCGCCAGCGCCATAAACGAGCCAATCTCGATGTGATCAGGTCCTACTGCATGCGCGCAGCCGTTCAGCTCCGCGCTGCCGCTAACGGTGAGCACGTTGGAACCAATCCCGCGGATGTCGGCGCCCATTTTGCTCAGCATCCTCGCTAGGTCTTGAACGTGCGGCTCGCTCGCTGCGTTGCCGATCAACGTCTCCCCTGGGATTAGTACTGCTGCGAGCAGAGCGTTTTCCGTCGCCATCACGGATGGCTCGTCCATAAAAATCTGTGCCGCACGAAGACCGCCCGACGGCGCTTCGAGAACGATGTCGCGGCCGTGACTCATCACCGCTCCGAGCGCACCGAGCGCGTCTAGGTGCGGATCGAGGCGCCTACGGCCGATGACGTCACCGCCGGGAGGCGGCATTGCGGCCCTGCCGAACCGCGCAAGGAGCGGGCCAGCAAGTAAGAACGAGGCGCGAATCCGTTCGGCGGCGTCACGATCGAGCTGAGCCTCGCTAGTGACGTTTTTGGCACACAGCGTGACTTCGTTATCGCCAGTCCATTCGACGTCGACGCCGACACCCTCGAGAAGAGTCAGCATCGCGTCTACGTCGCTAATTCGTGGCACGTTGGCGACGACAACCACCTCGCTCGTCAGGAGCGAAGCCGCAAGTATTGGCAAGGCCCCGTTCTTATTACCAGCGGGTACGACGGTCCCGCTCAGCGGTACTCCGCCTTCGATTAGGAATGTGTCCATTAGCTACTCAGATGGTGTCGGATGCGGGGCACGAGACGCAAGGCTAGCCAGTTGGGTGCCTGCGGTGGTCGCGGTTGTGAAAGCGTCGCCGCTGGAAGCCCAGCATCAGTGTCGCCGAGATGAGCAATGAACCAATATTGAGGCCAAGCTGCCCCGCCGCTCCTGCGACCGTTGACCAGTCGCCATAGCTCAGCGACAGGCCAATCTCGGCTGCTGCTGGGATCGTGGTAATGGACACAGCGACTCCAACAAGCGCGC
This sequence comes from uncultured Solirubrobacterales bacterium, assembly GCA_903821395.1. Lineage (GTDB taxonomy): Bacteria > Actinomycetota > Thermoleophilia > Solirubrobacterales > Solirubrobacteraceae > F1-60-MAGs163. Next base: position 8,952 of record CAIJLJ010000072.1, read on the forward strand.
CCGCCTTCCCGAGCGTCACAGAGAGCATTCCGGCGGCGCCCGCACACGCGGCGACGACAACGGAGTAGATGTTGGGCGCGGCGATCGTCTGCGCAAGCGTGTTCGTTTGTGCGTTGAACACGGCCGGAGCTACGCCGGTCATCGTCAGTAGCGTCACCGCAACGAACGCCGCCAAGATACCGGCGGCAAACCCAACAAGCAGCGCAAGGAGGCCTCCCCTTGCACGCTTTCGGTCGCGGCGAACGACACCGACGGCGAACGCGGCGATCGGTCCAAAGTCTGGGCAGAGCGCCATTGCGCCGACGACAATCGGTGACGAGTCGATCAGGATCGCCACCGCGGCGATCACGCCGGCGAAAGCGAACAGCACGACCATTCCCACGCTTATCAGGCCTTCATTGTCGATCCGCGCCGACACGTTCTCCCAGATGACGGAGTCTGCCGAGGAACCCGAGGCCGCGGCCTCGGCGCGGGACGAGCTCTCTGAAATCGAGGAATCAATCGCGTCGATGTCGATCGCCCCGAGCTCAGCGATCCCCATCCGTCGTAGGTCACCGACGATGTAGCTGGCGTCCTCGGGAGCAACGTCGCAGGTGATGATGTCGCCCATCGGGTCAACGGCGGCGCCCCGCACGACCGTGACGTTCGCGACCGACGCTGACGCCACGAGCAGAGCGACAGCGTCATCAGAGTGCGTATCGGGCGCAATCACGCGCAAATGGATCACCCTGCGGATCCTACGCGTCGGAGCCCCTGCACGAACGCGTGCAAGGAAAACGCAGTAAGTTAGGAGCTCTTAGATAGGTTGGTCCAACCATCTGGTGGGTCGTCCGAGCCTCATCTTACGCTTGCGAACATATGTTCTGGTCACAAAACACCCAAACACAGTCAAACAGCTCGCGGTCCAGCGTCGTGGGAGTGCTCGACGCCGTCGTCGCTTTCGCGACGCTCGAGTCATACGGCGTCGTAGACGCTCGCGACTCCTCTCACTGTGGGTCGCCACTGCGACGTCCGGCGTCCCGCTCATCGCGTGGAACTGCCCCCTCACGGCGCCGGGACGCTCTGCTTACCGGTCGTCCACAGCGCACTCGCCGCAGCGCGACCGCCGCAGGGAATCGTTGACTGAGATCGCTTACGACGATCGGGGACTAGTCCCGGTCGTAGTGCAAGACGCCGGCAGCGGTGAGGTGCTCACGTTGGCCTACGCGAACGC
>CAIJLJ010000073.1 GCA_903821395.1 uncultured Solirubrobacterales bacterium
AGGTCGGCCTGGCTCTCCCAGGCGTTGATGCGCCGCTCAAGCACCTCACGCATCGCCGCGAAGTCATCAGGCTGCCCGTCCTCGAGCGAGCGGATTGTGAAGCGGCGGTAGTCGGCCTTCTTTGCTGCCGCCGATTCAAAGACGACCATCGAGGCGACGGTATGCGTACCCATCAGGTTCGAGATGTCGAAGCATTCGATCCGCATCGGCAACGATTCGAGCTTCAGTTCGCGCTGCAGCTCGTCGAGCGCTTCGATGCGGCGGCGGCGCGTCTGCTCGTTGCGCAGCCGTTCATGATCGAGCGCGAGCGCGGCGTTGCGCTCGGCTAGCTCAAGGATGCGGAGTTTGGCGCCGCGCTCGGAGGCGCGGATCTCAACGCCCGCGCCGCGCCGCTCGGCGAGCACCTCTGCGAGCGCATCACGTTCCGATTCAGCCAGCTGCTGCTGGACGATTATTTGTGACGGCACCCCGGGGCGGCCGGAGTAGTACTGGGCGATGAACTCGACCGCGACCTCGCCGCTCTCCAGCTCACCGGGATTGTCGAGGTAGAAAGATTGGCGGTCGGCGAGCACACCGTCACGAACCTGAAAAACCTGAGCGTTCGCTTCGGTGCCGTCGGCGGCGACGGCGATCGCGTCGAACGAGCCGGCCGCCTCGTTTACGACACCCTGACTTTCAAGCAGCGAGCGGATCGCGCTGAGCCGGTTGCGCTCGGCGGCCGCGCGCTCGTACTCGTGTGCAGCAGCGGCAGCTTTCATCCGCGCTTCAAGCTGGTCTTCAATCTCGCGATAGTTTCCAGAGAGGAAGGCGATAACGCCATCGACGTTCTTGCGGTAATGCTCCTCAGTTACGTAGCCAACACATGGTGCTTCGCAGCGTTCGATGTGGTAATCGAGGCACGGAGAGCCGGTCCGCCTGCCCGGCTCGGGATCGCGGCAGGAACGAATCTGGAAAACCTTCTGAAGCACCTCGACCGTGCCGCGCGCCCGGCGCGGATTGGAATACGGGCCGAAATAGACCCGGCCGCTGCGGCGCCGCTCGCGCGTTAAGTAGATCCGCGGGTACTGCTCATCGGTTGAGACGGCGATGAACGGGTAGCTCTTGTCATCGCGCAGCTGAATGTTGAAACGCGGCTCGTGGCGCGTGATCAGCGTCTGCTCGGTCAGCAGCGCTTCGGCGTCAGAGCTGAGCAGGATGAAGTCGATCGCCTCAATCGAATCGATCATCCGCACGCCACCCCGAGTGACCGGCGAGCTGAAATGACTGCTGACGCGCTTGCGCAGTGAGAGCGACTTACCGACGTAGATCACCTCGTCGTCAGCGTTCTTAAAGAGGTAAACGCCAGGCCCGTCAGGGAGCGCAAGGCGCTGCTCGCGTAGGCGCTCTTCACGTTCGCTCGTCTGCTTCTTCTCAGCCACTTAGATGAGGATAAGAGCGCCGACGCGTATAGGGTAAAGAGATGGCAACAACCGCTTTCCGCACCTGCCCGCTATGCGAAGCGACCTGCGGCCTCGAACTGACGATCGAGGACGGCGAAGTCACGAAGGTTCGCGGTGACAAGGACGACGTCTTAAGCCACGGTTTTATCTGCCCGAAGGGAGCCAACATCGGCGCCCTGCATGACGATCCCGACCGCCTACGCACGCCAATGATGCGCGGTGAAGATGGCGAACTTGCGCCCTGCAGCTGGGACGAAGCGTTCGCCTTCATTGAGGACCGCTTCAAGCAGATCGACGCTGAGTCAGGCCGCCAAGCCTTCTCCGCCTACCTCGGTAACCCGGTCGCCCATTCGCTGAGCGGACTGATTTACGGCAGGCCGATGCTCAAGGCGATCGGCACGCGCAATGTCTTCTCGGCTAGCAGCGTTGACCAGGCTCCAAAACAGGTTGCCTGCGGGCTGATGTTCGGCACCTCGCTGAGCATCTCGATCCCCGACATCGACCGCACCGACTACCTGCTGATTCTCGGCGCCGACCCGCTGGTCTCCAACGGCTCGCTGATGACTGCACCCGACTTCCGTGGCCGGATGCAGAAGATCGGCGAGCGCGGCGGCAAGGTCGTTGTGATTGACCCGCGCCGCTCGCGCACAGCCGAGGCCGCTGACGAGCACCACTTCATTCGCCCCGGCGGCGACGCGCTGCTTTGCTTCGCGATTGTCAACGCGCTCTTCGACGAAGGACTGGTTGCGCCCGGTGATCATCTAGGCGGGCTGCTGAGCGGCGTCGACGAGGTCGAGGAGGCAGCGCAGCCGTTCACGCCCGAGGCCGTCGCGACAAGCTGCGGCATTGAGGCCGAAACGATTCGCCGCATCGCGCGCGAGCTAGCCGCCGCGCCAAGCGCCGCCGTCTACGGCCGCATCGGCACGACAACGCAGCCCTTCGGCACCGTCACCAGTTGGCTTATCGACGTGATCAACACACTCACCGGCAACCTCGACCGCCCCGGCGGCGTGATGTTCCCGAAGCCGCCGGCCGGCGCGCCGAACACGCAGGGCGTGGCGGGTAGCGGCCGCGGGATGAAGATCCACCGCTGGGCGACTCGCGCCAAGGGCCGCGGCGAAGTGCTCGGCGAGCTTCCCGTCAACTGCCTTACCGAGGAGATCGAAACACCGGGCGAGGGCCAGATCCGCTCGCTGATCACGATCGGCGGCAACCCGGTGCTCTCAACGCCGAATGGTGACCGTCTCGCGAAGGCGCTGGACACGCTCGACCTGATGATCAGCATCGACATCTACGTCAATGAAACCTCTCGCCACGCGCACGTAATCCTCCCCGCCCTCTCAGCGCTTGAGCATTCACACTTCGACCTTGTCTTCACCGTCTTTGCGATCCGCAATTACGCCAACTACTCCCCAGCAGTCTTCGAACCGCCGGCCGGGATGCTCGATGAGTGGGAGATCCTGCTGCGGCTAACAGCGATAGCCAGCGGCGCCGGCGCCGGGGCTGACATCGGCCCGATCGACGACTTCTTTGCGCTTGAGTTGGCGGGCCGGGAGACGCGCAGTGAAACTTCGCCGGTCGCTGGCCGCGATCCGGCTGAGCTAGTCGCGGCGGTAGGCGACCGCGTTGGCCCTGAGCGGCTGCTCGACATCATGCTCCGCTGCGGCCCCTACGGCGACGGCTTTGGCGCCGACCCTGACGGGCTGACCTTGGCCAAACTTGAGGCGAGCCCGCACGGGATTGACCTTGGCCCACTCGAGCCGCGCATCCCCGAGTCGCTGCGAACAGCCAGCGGCCTCGTTGAACTGGCGCCGGAGCCGATCATTGCCGACGTGCCACGCCTCCGCGCAGAGCTCGAGAGTGCCCCAGACGGCGGCGGCGGCCTACTACTCATCGGTCGCAGGCAGCTGCGCTCGAACAACTCATGGATGCACAATGTGCCCAAGCTGGTCTCCGGCCCCGAGGGTTGCACGGTGCTCGTCAACCCGGGCGATGCGGAGCGCTGCGGCGTCGCCGATGGCCAGCGCGCCGTGCTCAGTTCAAAGCGCGGGTCAATCGAGCTGACGGCCGTTCACAGCGAGGCGATGATGCCCGGCGTCGTCTCCGTCCCCCACGGCTGGGGTCACGATGGCGAAGGAACCGAAACTACTGTCGCCAATGCGCACGCCGGCGCCAACGTAAACCTGCTCGGCGACACCGAGCGCGTCGATGAGATCTCCGGCACAGCGGTGCTCAACGGAATCCCCGTCGAGCTCGCCGCTGCCGGTTAGCGAAACGCTTTAGTAAGCCCAGCTGGAAAGCCGGCAGGGCCGACCTGCCGGACAGACGTCAAGGAAGCGGCCATCGAAGAAGGCCGAAGCCTGCTCACCGCGCTTGATGTCAAAGAGGCCGTGCGGATCTTGGCCCAAGTGCGGTGCGATGTCGCCAATTGGCGGCACGTTGGTGCCGATCACTTTGCCATCAACGGTCCGGATTGGCCCGCTGTCGAAAAGGACATAGCGCGAAGCGCTAGCTGGCCCACTGGTTCGAATGCCGTAGAGCTGAACCTTGTCATAGGTGCGGTCAGCGTCGGCACCGGGGCGACGGCCCACCGCTCCAACCGTGCGGGCCAGGTTCTGCGCCGCAACCTGCGCCACTTGGTGGTCGCCGACAACAGCCTCGAGCAGCACCTGATGCTTCGGCGTGTTTGGCAGCGGATTGTCCGTCGTGTGGAGCGCGTAGCCATTGCCTTCGCCGCGGTCCCAAAGGTTCTGCACGACGTTGAGCAGGATCTGCCGCGTTAGCCGACTTGGGTAAGCGGGCTTGAAGAACGCCTCGTATTCGTCGAAGTCAACGCTGCGTGGCAAGAGCAGGCTGTAGTTCATGCCCGGGACGCCCAAGACGGAACGCGTGAAGTCTGGAGCCAGCGCTGTGATTGCTGGCCCCTGAATGCCGCCCTGGCTATTTCCGTTGTAGAAGACCTTGGCCGTGTTGATCATCGATTGGCCGGAGCCGTTCTGGAACGCCGGGTTCGCAGCGAAGCCCTGCTTGTGCAGCATCGCCCGCCCAAGCATCAACCCGTTCAACATTCCTTGCTGGAGCCGGTCGGGGAAGGAGGCGAACTTCGACATGTCGCCGAGCACCGTGATCGCGTTGAGCGCATCCTCGTCGGCCATACCGATCTCGCGCGTGGCGCAGAAGACGATGTCGTAGGTCTGCGAGATCGCCTGGTTTGAGTCGCCAAAGCTCTCGCGCGGGTTGCCCAGCAGCCCGTGGCCATATACAACCGGGCGGCCCGGGTTTGTTAGCGCGGCGCGCGGAATCGAGCAGTAGAACTTTGCCGTCATCGTGCCGTTCTGCTTCGGAATCCAAGCCGTTCGGCTGCCCTTCTGGGCGCGGTAAGTAAACGTTCCGCCCGGCGTGCAATTGACGGTGTTGAGGTAGCACGGGATCGTCAGGGTTCCTTCTACTCGTCGCGCCGTGTTGGCGTTCTCAGCCGCTGTGTAATCGGTCGTTGCGTCGATCGTGAACTTAGGAGCGCTGCCTTGGACCTTCTGATCGGCCATCGTCTTGTCGCCAAGAGCGGCAAAGGCCTCGTTGCGCATCGCAAGCGCGCGCTCGGTCAAGTTCGACTCGCTGGCAACCGTGAAGTCCCAGGCGAGGTAGAGCGACCTACGGTCTATGCCAGCTTTTTTCAGCGAAGCGAAGATCGAGTTGTAATCCTGCGCGCCGCCAAGCGAGCCAGAGCCACCTCGGCCGCCGTCGCGGAGCGACTTGAATGCCGCGCCAGCTGGAATCGTCGCGCCAGAGGAGTCCTTCAAGTTGCGCAGGGCAACGATGTAGCGGCGCCCCTCGCGGAGGTTAACTGCCGGATGGATCATCAACAGGCCGCTAGTGCGGGCCTCGCTGTCAGGGTTTGAATCGGTCTCAGCCCAGATCATCTGCCGCTTGCCGGTCAGCGCGTCGATCACAACAATCGGCGCGTTCTTCGCCATGTAGGCGCCGATGTTGGTGATCGGCACCGCGCCGGTCTTGGCCAAGTCAAGGCCCTCGACGTAGGTCAACATGCCGCTGCCGGGCCCGAAGCCGTCGCTGTGGTTGATGTCGGCCGGGAAAGCGGGAATGCCGCCAATGTTCTTTGGCATCAGGTCGGCATTCAGGTCAACGCGGAGCCCAGTCGCCGTGTGCGGATCCTTGACCGTGAAGTGGTTATTCGGCCATGGGAGTAGGCAATCGCGAGTGTCTAGAGAGCTGCAGGTGCTCTTGGCTATGGCGCTGCTGCTGAGCGCGGCCAAGCTACAAGCAACAATTGCGAATACGACGACGAGCTTCTTCACGACTCCCCCTCCTCCACCTGCGCGGCAGGCAACGATTGATCCCTCTGGCGGGAAGCTACCACTCGGCTATGCGGCTGCGCGCCAGATGGCGCCGCTGAGCTTGACTACTGGGCCGCTCTAGACCGGCCCAAAACCCGCCATCGTCTCGCGAATCTGCTCGGGAATAGGCGTCTTCTGCCAGGTCTCAAGGTCAACAAAGACGTACCGAAGCTCAGCCTCGACCAGAGGCTCGCCTGCGCGCGTAATCCGTGACGAAGTCTCCATTGCCGTGTTGCCGAGTCGCTGAACGGTGATCGCAATCTCAATCTCTTCATCGAAGCGAGCCGGCGCGAGGAACTTGAGGTTGGCCTGAGCGACGACGACGTCAACTCCGTTGCTTTCCATCACCTCAGCGAAAGAGCCATCGAAGTGCTGGCGGTAGAGGTCTGTGATCGCGATGTCGATGTACGTGAGGTAGTTGGCGTTGAAGGCAACGCTCTGCGGGTCGCACTCGTTGAAGCGGACGCGCAACTTGTAAAGAAAGGGTGCCATCGGCACCTAGTCTGCCGCAAAGCTCAGCGGATCAGTCGTACTACCGGCTCTCCACTCCCGGCGGTCACGCCGGCGCCGCGGGCGATCGCCACTATGCGCGCAACGTAGGCCTGCGTCTCAGCGATCTGCGGGACACACCAGCAAGCCGCCACGCGCCCTGCACCAGCGTTATAGGCGGCCAGGGCTAATGGAACGGAAGCGAAGCGGCGCAGCAGGTCGTGCATCAGGTGCGCCTGGGCGTTGATCGAGGCCGCTGCATCGAATGGATCGCTCAGTCCGTAGCTGCGCGCCGTGCCCGGCATGAACTGCGCTATCCCCTGCGCGCCGGCGCTCGAGACCGAGCGGGGATCAAAGCCCGACTCCTGTTGGAGCTGCGCCGCAAGCAGCGCAGCTCCAACGCTCCAGCGGGTTGCCGCTCGGCGCAGCGCGTCGCGATAGGCGGCCGGCACGAAGCTCGGCACCGAACTCGCAGCCCCCGCGCCGGGAGGTGCAAAGCCGACCGATGCGCTCCCAGGGTTGCCCTGCAAGCCGTAGTGCCAAGGCTCCCACGAGTAGCGTTGAACAAACCCGAACTGCTTCCCGTTTGCCGCCAACCAACCGTAGGCGGCCGGTGGTCCAAGATCGAGCTCGGTCCCTAACCGGTGGAGTGACTGGCCCGGCGGTGCGACCCACTTTGGGTCAGGATGCTCGGCGAAGAGTCGTGCCTGCTCAGCGTTCGAGCGGTAGCCACTGACCACGCTCAGCGCGAGCCCGCCACGGCGCGCGGCAGCTGCCATTCGGTCAAAGGCAAGCGCCGTGTCTGGGCGCATTGGCTTGCCCTGACGGTACGCGTATGGCCCGGGGTATTCGCCGTCGCCGATCGGCTGCGCGAACGCCGCGAGCTCCGCTTCTGCAGTCACCGGCGCGGAAACGAGCCCACCGCCGGGAACACCGATCGGATCACTCACGGTCACCGTCACGCGCTCGGGTAGCGGGCCGGGAGCAAAGCGCACGGCAACACGATGGGCACCGTTCCGTCCCGCTGTACTGACAGCGATGCTGCGCGCAAGCTCTAAGTAGGCGGCAGCCCCAATACGGCGGCTCGATCCGGGCGGTTGGAGCGCTCGCGGGAACGCATCAACCAAGGCACGAGCGCCGGCCAACGCGCCTAAATCAGCGGCGCGCTGATGATCGGCTTGCGCACCAAGCCCGCGCGCCAACATGCCTAGGCCGCCGGCGCCAGCTAGCAACGCGGCCATCGCTCCAACCACGAGAACGAGCGCCTGACCGCTCTCGTCGTCAGCTCTCATACCGGCGGCCCGGCGTCGGCGCGGCCTTCAACGCTGAGCACACGCGCAAGCCCGGGAATCAAACTCGGCGGGCTTATCCGCACACGAATCGCTCGGCCGCGGCGAGTGACGCGCAGCTCCGAGAGCGACCATCCCGGCAGTGATTCGCGCGCCGCCGCTAACGGCTCCCTTCCTTGCAGTAGCGCCTCTGCCCCGGCTCCGGCGGCCTGCCCGGCAAGCTCGCGGCAAAGCCCAGCGGCGAGCAGCTGCGCGGCAGCGAGCGTGACCGCCAGCAGAACCGGGACTACCGTCAGCAACTCAACTGTCGCCTGCCCATCGTTACTAGCGGCTCGTGACCAGGCAATACCGGTCGCCACTGACCAGCCCGCGCTGGGCGGCGGGCGCTCAACGATCTCAGCGCTCGTGCCGAGCCCGAGCAGTTCACTCCGCGAGAGCTCATCAATCTGCCGATCCGCGGACGCGGCGATCAGAACCCGCGCGGAGCTGCAGATCAAGCGATCGAGCTCATCGTCGCGAGCAAGCAACGACAGGACGACGACCGGCACCCGGGCCGCCGCGATCAACTGCTCGGTCCGCCGCAATGCATCGCCGCCGCTCAGCTCAACGCGCACGAGCCGCCCGCGCGCGGTGGCCACCACGCCGTCGTCGGCGAGCTCGTCGCGGTAGCGCGCGGCCGCCGGGAATGCCGGCAGTGGCCAGTGCAGCTGCCGCCGTGGAGTGGCTGTGAGCGTTATCAGCAAGGCCGCTCGCTGGTCGCTCATGGTTGCGGCCTCGGCGGCGGCCGAGGCCGCAACCGCTAAGGCATCGTCGGCGTTACCCAGCACGAACGCCTCAACGGCAGCCATCAGCGCCCGGCTCGCGGGAGGCGCACCCGTGCAGTCGCACTCCCCAAACTGATTTGACCAACGACCGAAGTCACGGCCAGGCGAACCGTCAGAGAGCCGGTGGTCCCGCTCAACACGACGAGCCGTCCTCTCGCACCCGGCGGCAGGGCCCGCCGCGCCGCTCGCTGTGGGTCGCGGCCAACAATCTGCGCCCGCTGAGCAGCTCGGGCCGCAACGCCGGCCAGCCACCACGACTGGCCTATGACGACGGCCTGCCATGCGCCGATCGTCAGCGCCGCAATGAGCGGCAGTAGCGCCACTAGTTCGACGGTGCTTTGGCCGCTGGCGCCGCGAGGATCGTTCACAGGCGCAATCGTTGCTCTGCTCCAGTTACGCCGCTATCACCGAGCTGCAACGGTGTTGCTGCGGAGCTACGTACTAAGTGATCGCACGGTAGCGCTGCCAGACAACAAAGATCGCTGCAGCACAGGCGCCAAGCAGGAGCAACGCCGCCACGATCCCGCCCTGCCCAGCTAGCAGCCGCGACCAACCAGCGAAGGTAAGTACAAGTACACCAACCGCCCCCAAGCCGAGGGCACGGAAGCCAGCCGGCAGCCGCTCGAAGTCAGAGCCAAAACGGCGGTAGGCGTAGGCGAAGCCCAGCGCAGCGACGAGCAGGAATCCCAACGACAGCGACCTACCAGCGACGGCCGCAAACTCGCTGCCTGACGGTAGAAAGGCCAGCGCCGCAGCAGCAAGCAAGACGATCGCGACGTTGACGGCTGTTCGCATCAACCGATTCTACGCGGCTGGAGCACGCGAGCAACTGATGGAGACTGGAGCGCGATGCTCAGGCTTCAAGCGGAGCTTTTTCGTCGGCCTTGTCGGCGACGAAGTCAGCGGGCGGAGCGTCAGGAACGATGTCGGCACCCTCGCGAAGTTCAGCGGCGAACCGGTAACCGACGCCGAAGTGCGTATGGATGTAGCTCCAGTTAGGCGAAGCAGCCTCGAGCTTGTGACGAAGCTTGCGGACAAAAACGTCAACCGAGCGGTCACCGCGAACCATCGCGTAGCCCCAGACGCGCTGATAGATGTCCTCGCGCTCAAGGACGCGGCCGTCGGCATTTGCCAGCAGCTCGATCAGCTCAAACTCTCGCCTGGTCAATTCGACTGAGCGGCCGTCAACGAACGCTTGGAAGTGATCGTTCCGAATGACTAGCTCGCCGGCCTCTAGCGGACCGGCGCTACGACGATCGTCGATCTCACGGCGGCGGCGGATCACAGCTTCAATGCGAGCGATCAGCTCTTCGGGGTGGCAAGGCTTCGTCAGCCAGTCATCTGCGCCAAGCCGCAGCCCGCGGACGCGCTGAGCAACGCTGGAGCGACCGGTACACACGACGACGCCAAGGCCCGGCATCGCTGCGCAGAGTCGTTCAAGATATTCCCAAGCCTGAGGCCCGAGAATCGCAAGGTCGATCACGATCGCGCTGAGGCGCATTGCGACGACCTCATCAACCGGCGCCGGGCTAGCGAGCGTGCGGTGTTCCCAGCCAAGCCGGTTGAGGCGCTTATCGAGCACCTGCAGGAAGCCAGAATCGTTGTCGATCACAGCGATCCGGAGCGCCAGCGAAGCAGCACCCTGCGAATCGGTCTCGGGGCGCGTAGCCGGGAGCTCGTTCATCTGTTCTAGAGGTTAGGGACTCGCAGCGGCGGAAGCGAGCTAAATGGCCCACCGATCACAAGATCTTCACAGCTATTCGGCTGGAAATTCCTTGAAAAGCCCTGTTTCAACGAAAACAACCTGCTCGCCGATGCCAACCGCGTTATCGCCGATTCGCTCAATTGCTCGCGCCATCAGCGTCAAAGTCATCGCCCATTCACGCCGGTCAACTTCGTCGCCGACGGCGACGGCAAGCTGAAAGACCTCTTTGTTGAGCCGGTTGACCTCACGGTCCTGGCGGAAGAGATCATTCGCCAGCGCTACGTCGCGGCCGCGAAAGGCTAGCCGCGCCTCCTGCACCTCGGCCCGCGCCGCCGTTCCCATGCGCAGCACGCGGTCAAGGAGCTCCGGGACGATCGGCGGTTCGCTGCCGACGACCGGGATCAGCTTGGCGATGTTGACGCACTGGTCGCCCATCCGCTCGGCGTGCTTGATCAGGTGCAGCAGCGCCGCGACGAGCCGAAGGTCGCTGGCAACCGGGGCCTGCAGTGCGAGCAGCGAGAGGATCCCTTGATGGACCTCGAGGTAGCGGCCGTCAATCCGGTCGTCGTCATTGATCACGAAGGTTGCTAGCTCGACGTCCTGGTTCTCGAGCGCTTCCATCACGCGGTCGATCTGCTCGACAACGATGTCGAGCGCACCGAGCGCCTGCTCCTCGAGCAGCACTAGTTGGTCGTGGAACTGCGGCCTGGCAGTAGCTCGGTCCATCGACTTAGCCGAACTTCCCGGAGACGTACTCTTCGGTGCGAATGTCATGAGGGTTGGTAAAGATTCGGTCTGTCGGCCCATACTCGACTAGGCGACCGATCCGCGCCTCCTCCGACGACCCCATGTCGACGATGAAGAACGCCGTTCGGTCCGACACGCGCGCCGCCTGCTGCATGTTGTGCGTGACGATCACAATCGAAACAGTCTCTTTGAGCTCGTGCATCAAATCTTCAATTCGGCCAGTTGAGATCGGATCAAGCGCTGAGCACGGCTCGTCCATCAGCAACACGTCGGGGTTCGTCGCCAGCGCGCGGGCGATGCAGAGGCGCTGCTGCTGGCCGCCAGACATCCCGAAGGCGTTGTCGTCGAGCCGATCCTTAACGTCATCCCAGAGCGATGCGCGGCGCAGCGCCTGTTCGACGATCTGCTCCATCGAACCTTTCATCCCAAGAACCTTGGGCCCGAAAGCGATGTTGTCGTAGATCGACTTTGGGAAAGGATTGGGCTTCTGGAAGACCATCCCGATCCGCTTGCGGACCTGCACCGAATCGATGTCACCACCGTAGAGATCCACCCCGTGGTAGCGAACCATTCCTTCGACGTGGGCCATGGGGATCAGGTCGTTCATGCGGTTGAAGCAGCGGATGATTGTTGACTTGCCACAGCCCGATGGTCCAATAAAAGCGGTGATCTGCTTCTGCGGGACGCGCAACGAAACGTCGAGCACAGCCGGCGCGCCGCCGTAGCTCACCGACAGCTTCTCTGTCACGAAAACCGGGTCGTCAATCTCGTCATCGACCACGTCATGGTTTGCGACGACCGGAACTGAGGAGTGTCCCTGCCCTAGGGATACAGCGGGAACCTGCCCGGGCACGTCAGCCGCGCCCGGCTCAGACGGCGGGTTCAGCCCTGGGTCGCGGTCAACATCGCTCACGTCTCGAACAATACCCCGCGCCGATCTATCGTCGTGATCCATCACTACCACCGCTGCTGATATCGGTTGCGCAGCCAGATCGCTACAGCATTAAGAGCGACAAGAATTACGAGCAGAACGATGATCGCCGCGGCTGCCAATAGACGAAACTGGTCGCTCGGCTGAGAGACCCACGAGAAGATCTGCAGCGGCAAGGCAGTGAACGCCGAGTTGAGGCCTGTCGGGTTGAAAGCAACGAAGGTCGCGGCCCCAACCAGAATC
>CAIJLJ010000074.1 GCA_903821395.1 uncultured Solirubrobacterales bacterium
CTGTCTGGGCAACCCGGCTGCAAAGCGAACCGGCAACCGCAGATGCTGACCTTCTGTTCCCTCAAGATTGGAAGTCTGCATGGGACTGGGCTGCTCGCCTGACGTATCTTGAACGCATCGGAGCGGCAAACGTGTAAAAGCCGGAGCAATAATCCCTCAGTGAAGCGGCCGATTTGCTCGTCCGCGCCGGAGCAAAACTGCGGCAGCTAGAGTCCCTTGCCTGAGTCGGCAGGGGGCGGGGGATGAAGAAGGTGGAGCTGTACGCGCGAGTCCGGCACGCCGTTCGGATTGAGGGGATCAGCGAGCGAGCAGCTGCGGCCCGGTTTGGCATCAACCCGAGAACGGTCTCGAAGATGCTGAGATTTTCGGTTCCGCCTGGATACGTGCGGGCGAGGCCGCCGATCCGGCCGAAGCTCGATGATTTTACCGGCGTTATTGACGCCATCCTGGCGGCCGACAGGGATCGCCCGAAGAAGCAGCGGCACACGAGCAAGCGCATTTTCGAGCGTCTCCGCGATGAGCACGGCTTCACAGGCAAGATCACGATCGTGAAGGACTACATTGCCGGCTGGCGCCAGCGGACACAGGAGATGTTTGTGCCGCTCGTCCATCCGCCAGGACATGCCCAGGCGGATTTTGGCGAGGCTATTGGGGTGATCGGCGGCGTCGAGCGCAAGATCCACTTCTTTGCGATGGACCTGCCGCATTCCGACGCGATCTTCGCGGTGGCGTACCCGGCGGAGACAACGGAAGCATTCTGCGACGCACACGTTCGGGCATTCGCCTTCTTCGACGGCGTGCCACAGTCGATACTCTACGACAACACGAAGATCGCGGTTGCCCGCATTCTCGGCGATGGCAAACGCCAACGGACGCGCGTGTTCAGCGAGTTGCAATCGCACTACCTGTTCACGGACCGGTTTGGCCGCCCAGGCAAAGGCAACGACAAGGGCAAGGTAGAGGGTCTCGTCGGCTATGCGCGGCGGAACTTCCTCGTGCCGATTCCCGTGTTCTCTGACTTCGAAGCGTTGAACGCCCATCTGCTCGTCTGCTGTCAGCGGCGGCTGGCGGACCGGCTTCGCGGCCATGACAGTTCGATTGGCGAGCGTTTGCAGCACGATCTGGCTGTCTTCCAGAAGCCGCTGCCGGCGCCCTACGACGCGTGCGACAAAAAGCCAGGCAGCGTCAACTCGCTGTCGCTCGTGCGCTATCGGCTGAACGATTACTCGGTGCCGACCGCTTACGGACATCAGGCGGTACTCATCCGCGGCTATGTGCACGAAGTGGTCATCGCCTGCGGCGCGGAGGTGATAGCGCGCCATACCCGCTCCTACGAGCGGGAAGACTTCGTGTTCAATCCGCTGCACTACCTGGCTCTGCTGGAGCAAAAGACCAACGCGCTCGACCAGGCCGCGCCACTCGCGGCATGGACGTTGCCCGAGGAGTTCGCAACGCTTCGCCGCCTGCTTGAGGCCCGAATGGGCAAATCCGGCAAGCGCGAGTTTGTGCAAGTGCTGCGGTTGATGGAAGTGTTCGATATCCACGACGTGGCCGCCGCCGTGCGCGACGCCATTGGGCGCGGCGCGATCGGCTTCGATGCCGTAAAGCATTTGGTCCTATGCCGGATCGAGCGACGTCCGCCACGACTCGACATGTCGATCTATCCGTATCTGCCCAAAGCAACGGTCGCCACAACGTCAGCGCGATCGTACATGGATCTGTTGGCCGAGGCGGTGGCATGACCGACACGCCGCAGATCCTGCTCGCGCACCATCTGAAGGCGCTGAAGCTGCCGACGTTCCTACGGGAATACGACAAGGTCGCCCGTCTGTGCGCTGCTGAAGGCGTCGACCATCCGCGCTACCTGATGCGGCTGGCCGAGATGGAAATGATCGATCGCGAGCGGCGCATGGTGGAGCGCCGGATAAAGGCGGCGCGGTTCCCGACGGTCAAAAGCCTCGACACGTTTGACTTTCTGGCCTTGCCATCGCTGAACAAGATGTTGGTTCTGGAACTGGCGCGCTCGGACTACGTCGAGCGGCGCGAAAATATAATCGCGGTCGGCAACAGCGGCACGGGTAAGAGCCACGTTGCGCTCGGTCTCGGCCTGGCGGCCTGCCAGAAGGGCCTATCGGTCGGCTTCATCACAGCGTCTTCACTCGTGCACGAACTTCTCGAGGCGCGTGACGACAAGCGGCTCTTGCGGTTCCAGCGGCAACTCGCCGCCTACAAGCTATTGATCATCGACGAGCTCGGCTACGTTCCGCTGTCGCCAACCGGCGCAGAACTGCTGTTCGAGGTCTTCAGTCAAAGATACGAACGCGGCTCGACGATCGTCACCAGCAACCTGCCATTCGACGAATGGACGTCCGTGTTCGTCTCCGACCGGCTGACCGGCGCGCTTCTCGATCGCCTCACGCATCACGTCCATATCCTCGAGATGAACGGCGACAGCTTCAGGCTTGCCCAAAGCAAGCGTCGGACCCGTCGGGCCAAGACCGAACCGCCAGCCGACAGCGCCCCTCAGCAATGAACCGCCACAAGCAA
>CAIJLJ010000075.1 GCA_903821395.1 uncultured Solirubrobacterales bacterium
GCTTGACCTCTTCATAAATAAGCCCCACGTACTCGCTCACGATGCCGAGCATCGTGAAGAGGAAGCCGAACAGCAGCAGAAAGAGTCAGATGATCGTGCCGAATCCTGCGAATGGCACGCCATCAACTACGAAGCGAATGGCGAAGAGGATGATCGCCAGGAACGAGAGACCGCTGAGCGTCAAGCCGAAGATCGAGATCATCCTGAGCGGTTTGTAAGAGTGAGCGAAAAGGCCCTTGAAGGCGAGATCAATGACCTTGAAGGTGTGTGCGCCGGAGACGCCCGCGGTGCGTGGCTCGCGCTCCGCCTCAATCCCCACGGACGTAAAACCGACCCAGGCAAATAGCCCACGAACGAAGCGGTTGCGCTCCTCCATCACATTTACGGTTTCATAGACCTTGCGGTCAACTAGGCGGAAGTCGCTTACATTTCTCGGGATTCTGCCATCGGTCATCTTGCCCGCAAGCCAATAGAAGAGGCCTGAGTTCATACGGCGAATTGGGCCGGTTCCCTGTCGCTCAGTGACGATCTGGTAGACGACTTCGAAGCCCTCCTCCCACTTGCGTAGGAACTGGTGGATCAACTCGGGAGGGTCCTGCAGATCGGCGGCCATCAACACCGCCGCGTCACCGTTGATGTTTGCAAGGCCCGCCGTCAGCCCGCCGTCCATTCGGAAGTTGCGCGATAGCTGCAGCAGCTTGAAGCGCGGATCGCGCTCGTTTACCGCGAGAGCAACTTCGAACGTCCGGTCGGTCGAGCCGTTCTCAACCAGAATCGCTTCAAAGTCATATTGCGGCTCGGCATCGAAAACAGCGGCAAGCCGATCGGCGAGTTTGTCGATGTTGTCCTGCTCGTTGTAGGCAGGAACGACAATGGAGACAAGTTTTCGATCGGTGGTCATTGGATGCTTTCAGCGGTCTGCCGTATCTGATCAGCCAACGGAGTCGGTGTGATGTCGTGGAGCTCAAGCAGCTCGGCAATCGTGCTGCCGTCCCCAACGTAGACGCTCGGAGGTGCCTCAGCGTCACGATTCCGTTCAATCGGCAAATCTTCGCGGCCCAATGCCGAGCGAACCGCCTCCGCGAGCTCTGATATTTCAACGGTTTCGCCGGCTGTGTCAAAGGTCAAGAGCTGCGGGCGGCCTGCGGCTAGGAGCTCAGCCAGAACCACTGCGACCAGATCATCGACTCCGACATACGAGCGGACGACATCACCGCTCGCCGTGATCCGTAGCGGCTCGCCGCGTAGCGCAGAGCCAACCAAGTCGCCCAGCGCGTAGAGCTCAGGGGTCGTGATGTGGCGACCGGCGACGTTGTAAACCCGAGCGATCCGCAGGCGTGCGTCAACACTTTCTGCCGCCTGCGCGAATGCCGCCTCGTCAAGACGTTTCATTGCGCCGTACGGATCCTGCTCGATCGGTTTGTCGCTAGCTGCGGCACCTGATGACGCGACGAAAATCGCGTCCGGCTTTTCGCGCTCAACCCAATCGAGCATCCGGCGCGTGATCTCGGCGTTTGCGGCGACGTACTCATCCTGCCCGAGCGTCGCCAGTTTGTCTTGCGTCAGGAATGCGAAGTGAAGCAACAGCAGCGGTCCGTCACCCTCAGGCGGTGACCCGATCTCGTCGAAGGCGAGAAATCGACCGCGCGCAAGGTTTGCGTATTCCTGCGTGGTCACTCCGGCGGCGCGGAGCGCGTCCGACGCAACACTGCCTAGCCAGCCGCTGGCTCCGGTCACGACAACTCGGGGATTAGATTCGGCCAGCGCCTGAATCAGATCAGAGTGATCCCAGCTTTCCTTCTGAGGCGTTATGCGGCGCCGCCGGCGTTGAGTTTGCCCCAACGCGCCTCGAGCATGTCGATGCGCTTGGCGTCTTCAGCGTGGATCAGGCCGTAATAGTCACGTTTATTCTGGAGCCAGAGCAACTCGAAGTGGACTGCGTTCAGTAGCCCACCGGCGATCTCGTCGGATTCGACCGCGCCGCCATCGAAGACGACCTTCCGCGTCTCAAAGCGAGTCAAACGCTCAGCACGGATCCGTCGCAGAGCGTCGATCGAATCAGATGACACGCCTCCGCCGACGACGAGATCGAGATCCTTTGCTTTACAGATCTTCGCCGTCTCGACAACCATGTCGGTGATGTCATCGTCATTGATGTCATCACGGCCGCGGTTGATCGAACCCACAAAATCGACGCGTCCGAACACGACCCCATCGACCCCTGGCTTTGACGCCGCGACGTCGGCGAGCTCCTGCCGATGTTCGTAACCGGTGCCGGTTTCCATGTTGAACAGAAAATCGGTGTCGGTCTGCTCGTCTGCTGAGTAGGCCTTGTCCTTAGCGAGCACGTACTTGCTGAGCGCATACGGCGTTTCGACCATCGGGGCGATGATGTAGTCAACGCCTATCTGTTTCGCCTCGAAAAGGTCACGAACCGCCTCGCAGCCACCGATCTTGACGGCCAGTTTCAGGTCGGCACGGTGCGAAATCTCGACTAGTCGCAGCAGCTCCTCGACGCGCGTTCCCTCAGCTTCGAACTCAGCCTTGACGGCGACGTAGCCGAACTCTTCGCGGCCACGAATCAGGATGTCCCTCATCTGCCGCTCAACTGAATTCATCTTTAAGCCTCACTTGACATATGTGGAAGTACTTCCTTAGCAAGTTCGTCGCTTAGATCCGGAGTCATCATGTGCAGCGGGTTTGACTCCATCGAACCCGATTCGGTAACCCGACTGGAGATCTTAGGGAAGTAGCTCTGCTCAGGATCGACCGGGACGATGAATGCAGCGGGGCCCGGAGCGGCGAATAGTTCCAAGAACGCCGGCGAGGTAGACCAACCGGGGGCCAGCGTGATCGACGGCACGCCGAACGATTCGAACAGCTTCGGCCAATCCGGTGATCCGAGACCGCTGCTGCTGTCGCAGCCCAGGTAATGACCGTCGAAATAGTTGCGCTGCGTCATCCGAATCGAGGCGTAGCCATCGTTCGCGAAGAGGAAAGTCTTTATTGGCAGCGAGTTGACGGCGACGGTCGCCATCTCCTGAAGGTTCTGCGCAAAGCCACCGTCACCCTCAAGGTGGATCGTGCGTCTGCCGGGAAAAGCGATCGCTGCTCCGATTGCGCCGGATAGGCCGTAACCCATTGACGCCAGCCCCTTGTCGGTGACGATGTGCTGGCCAGCCTTCTGCATCCAGGTCTGCATCGCGACGGTGAACGCGCCGCCGCTCGAGCACGGAACTACAAGATCGTCCTCAGCGGCTAGGAGCGAGAGATCGAGCGTGAACTGGAATGGATCGATCGACTCTTCGCCGAGCGAGTTCACCTCCTCAGCTAACGGGAGCAATTTGCGAACTTGGTCGCAGAACGCCCGCCACTCCTGCCACTGCGGCTCAGCCTTGCCGTTCGCGGCGAGCAAGCGAAGCGTCGCGCCGGCATCGGCAGAAACCGGCAGATCGACACGAGGGTGACCCTTGGCTAGCTCGTCGGGATCTATCTCAACTTGGATCAGCTTGGCTCGCGGCGCGAACCGCTGCCAGTTGAATCCGGTCTGCTGCAGACCCAGCCTTGTCCCGAGCTCGACAACGACATCGGCTTGCTGCAGCAGCACGTTGCTGAACCTCATCCCCCAAGTGTTTGGGCGGCCCTGCCACAGCTCTTCGTCGGCGGCGATGCGGTCGATCCCGTTCCAGGTAGTCATGATCGGCACGCCGAGGCGCCGCAGGTCCGGGAGGGCGGCCGCTGCGTCAGTGCGCGAGACGCCGCCACCAATCAGCAGCACCGGCCGCTTCGAACCTGCCAGCTCGGAAGCGATGTCAGCGCCGATCGGCTCTGCAACTGCGGTTACGGGGGCTGCGCCGCCAAGCGCAGCCGGATCCACAGGCGCCCCCTGAACGTCAAGGCAAAACTCGAGGTAGACCGGCCCCGGGCGGCCTTCCCGCCCGAGCCGAACGAGCCGCTCAATCTCAGCGCGCGGCGCGGGCAGCTCAAAGCGCTGGGCAGCGACGCAGACCGGGGCGGCGAGCGCGACGCCATCGACCTCTTGAATGCCGCGCTGGCGAATCCCGCCGTCGGCAAGGTCGGAAGCCTTCACCTGACCGCCGATGACAAGCAGTTCGCGGCTCTCGAGATATGCGCCAGCAAGCGCCGTAACGATGTTTGTAAGGCCGGGGCCTGCGGTGACAAGCGCAAAAGCACGACCCTCAGGTTCGGTGGCGTTGAAGTACTCGGTGGCGATCCCAGCAGCGACCTCGTGGACGGTCGGAATGCATTCCATCTCGCTGCGGACACCGTCGAGCAAGTGCATGATGTTCCCGCCCGCGACAAAGAAGCAGTGCGTGTAGCCCAGCTCCTTCAGCCAACCGACAAGAACCTCGCTGTACTTGGTCACGAGCTCACGATATCCAGTACCGATACGACCGATCCGGTGGCTGCGGCGACGACCTCGTCGCTGCGTTCCGCAACTACCTCCGCCACCGAGCCCGACGCGGATGGAAGGATCAGGTGCAAGCCGTCGGAGCCGTGCTTCTTGTCTGCCAGGAACGACCGCTCAAAGACGCTGCGGTCAAAACGGTCCGCCGCCTCGCTCAGCCCGGTCCCCCGCCTGGCGAGCAGTTCAGCGTGTGCGACAAGCTCCGGAGCCGCTGTGCCAAGGTCGGTCTCTCTACCAAAGCGTTCCGCAGAAAGCATTCCCAAAGCGACAGCTATCCCGTGCTCAACAGCAAACCCTGTGGCCGCCTCGAGCGCATGTCCAAAACTGTGGCCAAAGTTCAGCAGTCGCCGCGAACCGTTATCGAACTCGTCGTCCTCGATGAACCAGCGTTTCGTCTCAAGCGAGTGAAGGATCAAAGCTTCAGGATCATCACCGAAGTTGGATTCCAAGCCCAAGTAGCTGGCAAAGGTCTCCGGCCCGCGGCAGTAGGCAATCTTGGTTGACTCGGCCAGACCAGATGCGATCGCTTCGTCAGGCAGCGTTTCCAGGAAGCTTGGGTCAACCACGATCTCCGCTGGTGGGTAGAACGATCCAACGAGATTCTTGAACGCGCCGGCGTTGATCGACGACTTCCCGCCAATGCAGGAGTCGACCATCCCCAGCAGCGTCGTCGGAGCATACTTCCACGGCAAACCACGCATATAGAGCTGCGCGGCCAGCGTCGCGACGTCCTGAACGACTCCGCCGCCAACGGCGACGAGGCGGTCTGAGCGACCGGCGCCGAGTTCGCGAAGTGCGATCAGCAGCCGCTCGACTTCGCTCAGCGTCTTGTGCTGTTCATCGGCAGTGATGGTGAGCACTTGGCGGCCCTCAAGCTCCGGCAGCAACTCAAATCTCTGGTCAACGATCAGCAGCGCGTCGGGGTCTTCAATCAAAAGCTGCGTGAAACCGTCGGCGGCAACCGTGACCCCATACTGCCCTGTGCTGCTGCTGACCGTAAGGCTAGAGGAACCGGACATTGCTGAACCCAAGATCGACCGTCAGTGATTGGCCGGAGATGCCGCTGCTCTGGACCGAACAGAGCCACGCGATTGTCGCCGCGACCTCGTCGAGCGAGACGAGCCTGTCGAATCCGGTGGCGCCCGTCACCGTGGCGAGCTGATCGGCATCGAGCATCGCGCGTGTCATCGGCGTGTCGGTCACACCCGGCAAGACTGCGTTAACTCGGTGACCATCGGCGGCGAGATCGGCGGCTGCCGCACGCACCAGCCCGCCAACAGCAGCCTTGCTAACGGTGTAGGAAAACTTGCCAGGTCGGGCGATCGATTCCCAGATGGAACTGACGATCACGAGGCTTGCGTTCTCGGCTAAAAGGCCGCCGCTCGTGAGATGCCCGAGGGTTGCCGCGATGAATGTCACGTTGGCATCGAGTACTTCGCCGAAGCTTTCGACGTCGACGCTCTGAGCCGAGTCGTTCATGTTTGCGCCTTGAGCCCAGACGACGGCGTCAAGCGGCTGGAGCTCATCGAGTGCTGTGAGCGTCGAAGGGTCTGCGATCGGGTCGATGCAGAGATCGGCTGAATCGGGCGTTCGCGATGAAGTCAGAACGGTAAAACGATCGTCCGCCAGCTTCGAGCATGCGGCAGCTCCGATCGCCCCTTTTCCGCCAAAGACCAGAGCATTCATCGCAGCGCCTCCTCGAACGTAGCGATCTGCTGGAGCGTCAGCGCGCGCATGTCGCCCTGCTCAAGCAGCGCCCCAAACCACGCTACCGTCGCTTCAAGCCCGGCGTCAAGGTCCCAACCTGGGCGCCAGCCGAGTAGCTCTCGCGCCTTGCTCGAATCGAGACTGAGGAAGTGAGCTTCATGCGGGTGGTCGCCGTCGTCGGTCTCCCACTCGATCGGAGTTGGCCAGAGCTCGGCAAGCCGCTCGACAACGAACGAAACCGGCTTGGCTTCGTCGATCGTGGGGCCGAAGTTCCATGCTTGGGTCTGCTCACCCGATTCCACTAGAGCCTGCGCGAGGACGAGGTAGCCACTGAGCGGGTTGAGGAC
>CAIJLJ010000076.1 GCA_903821395.1 uncultured Solirubrobacterales bacterium
CACAGATGACATCTGTTACGCCACAACCAACCGGCAGGCGGCCGTAAAGCAGCTCGCGCCGCTGTGCGAACTCGTGCTCGTGATTGGTTCGAAGAACTCCTCTAATTCAAACCGACTCGTTGAGGTCGCGCGCGAGCATGGTGCCGACTCCTACCTGATCGACAACGAGACGCAGGTCTTGGAGCAATGGCTAGAGGGGGTAGAGACGCTCGGAATCACCTCCGGTGCCAGCGCGCCCGAAGAACTTGTTCAGCGACTCGTAGACCTCTTCCGCGACGCCGGAACGAGTGACGTTGAAGAGTTCACCGTTGTTGAGGAGGACGTCCGCTTCATGCTTCCAAAGACGATCCGCCAAGCGATCGCTGCAACTGACGCTTAGGGTTTCCCGAGCCAATCACGGAGTTCATCGTTGTGCTCGCCAAGGCGGGGTGGCCGCGTTTGCGGATCAGCTGGCGTCCGGCTCAGTCGCATTGGTGAGCGCGTTGACTTAACGCCATCAAGCTCGACGATCGGTTCGAGTCCGAGCTGCTGGGCGAAGTCGTAAGCCTCGCGAATATCGTTGACCGGGCCAGCCGGGACGCCGGCTGCCGTTAGTCGCACTGTCCAAACCTGAGCGCTCTCTTCGGCGAAGATGCCGCTCAGTAGCTCGATCAGCGCGTCTCGGTGGACTACTCGCTCGCTGTTGCTCGCAAAGCGTTCTTCGGTAGCCAGCTCGGGCCGCCCGAGCTCCTCGCAGAGGCGGCTAAAGATGGCATCGTTGCCGACGGCCAAGGCTAGGTCGCCGGAAGCAGTTGGAATGGTCTGATAAGGGGCGATCGAAGGGTGGGCGTTGCCGCTTCTAACTGGCAGCTCTCCGGTATTTAGAAAGCCGGAGCCGATATTCAGCAGCATCGCCAGCGCGCTATCGAGCAGCGCGACTTCGAGGTGCTGGCCTTCGCCGCTCCGCTCGCGCTCGCGCAGCGCCGCAAGAGTCCCGGTCGCGGCGTAGAGACCGGTCGTTAGATCGACCAGCGCTGTGCTGGTCTTCGTCGCTGGGCCGTCCGCCAGCCCATTGATTGACATGTAGCCCGACATCGCCTGAACGAGCAGGTCGTAGCCGGGTAGCGCGGCGCCGTCTTCCCCCGAGCCGAAGGCGCTAATCGAGGTATAGATCGCTTTCGGGTTGTATTGCTGTACGGCTTCCCAACCGAAGCCGAGGCGATCCATCGTGCCCGGCCTAAACGATTCGATAATCACGTCGGCGCGGCGGCATAGCTCGTGGGCGAGAGCCTTATCGCCGTCGTCGCGCAGGTTGAGCGTCAGCGACCGCTTGCCGCGGTTGAGGCCGAGGTAGTAGGTCGAGCCTTCGTCTACGAATGGAGGTCCCCACTGGCGCGTGTCGTCGCCGCCGTCCGGGTGTTCGACTTTGATCACGTCGGCACCGAGGTCGGCGAGCGTCTGGCTGCACAGTGGTCCGGCCAGCACGCGGCTGAAGTCTGCGACAATGATTCCTTCGAGTGCGGCGTCTGTCATTGCCCGTCAGGCTACCCTGCCCGGCGATGCGAACACTTGTCATCTCCGATGCCCACATCGGCTCGCGCCGCCCAGTTGACATCCTGCGGCGCCCTGAGCCGCTGGCTGCTCTCTGCACTGCGGTAGCCGAAGTCGACCGGCTAGTTCTGCTCGGTGACCTGCTCGAGCTTCGCCACGGTCCCCTTTACGACGCGCTCGGCGCAGCGCAGCCGATCATCGAGGCCATCGGCGACGCGATGGCGAAAGGCTCTGAGGTCGTTCTCGTCGGTGGAAACCATGATTCGGCCCTCGTCGAGCCTTGGCTCGCGCGACGAAGGGCGCTCGAGGCCCCGCTTCCGCTCGGCACCGAGACTCGCACCGGCGCCGACGCATCGGCGGCTACGGACGCGATTTCTGGCTGGCTCGGCAAGCGCGTTGATTGCACTGTCTCCTACCCGGGGATATGGCTCCGAGACGATGTTTGGGCAACCCACGGCCATTACCTCGATCGCCTGATCACGATTCCGACATTCGAGCGGATCGTTGCCGGTGCGATGGCACGAGTCGTGGGCAAATTGCCCGAAGAACCCGGCAGCGCTGCCGCCGAAGACTTTGAGGCGGCGCTGTCGCCGGTCTACGCGTGGCTCGATCAGATCGCGAACGGTCGCGCTGCCGGGGGCCGCTGGGCGACCGGCGCCGCGACCGCCAAGGCCTGGTCGCTGCTATCTGGCGATGGGCGCGCACCGTTGCGCGGCAAAGCGCTGGCCGCGCTCCTCCCGTTGGGGATCGCTGGCATCAACCTCGCTGGTCTGGGCCCCGTCAGCTCAAAGATCTCCAGCGACGAGCTCAGGCGTGCCGGTCTGGACGCGATGGCTGGAGTTGTCAGCCTGCTTGGAGTGGAAGCTGATTATGTGATTTTCGGCCACACCCACTGCGCCGGGCCGTTGCCGTGGATGGACCCTGCCGAGTGGCGACTGCCGAACGGTGGTCAGCTGATCAACAGTGGCTGCTGGACCGATGAACCTCGCATTAACAGCACCGAGATTCGAAGCCCCTATCGGCCTGGGCGCGGAATACTTTTAGCCGACTCCGGGCCGCCAAAGCAGGTCTTGATTGCCGACGACCTAGGCCAGCGGCCGGCCAGCGGTTTCTAGTTCGGCGCAGGCGCTAGCCCGGCGACGAAGCAGGTCGCATGGACAGTCAGCGCATCGCCGGCGCGTAGTTCGAGCACCGCTTCGCTGTGCTCGTGGTGGTCGATCAGGAGGTGTGCTCCGGCCGCCTCGATCTGGCGCGGCTCACCGTTGACGGTCAATTCGCCGCCGCCCTCGGTCACGACCCAGACTTGGCCCGCGGCGTATGGCCCGCAGTAGGCACCGGGTTGATCTGCGGTCGGCACCACCAGTTCGGCGTCCATCTGGTCGGCTCCGTCAAACAGTTCGGTCAGTGGTTGTTCAACTCCCAGCAGCTCTTGAATCGCTGTTTCAGTTTCCTCGTACCCGCCTTCGCCGTAGTGGACCTCGGTCAGCATCAGGTCGGGGCCGAAGAGGTAGCGCGCCGGCCAGCCGGGATTGTCGAAGGCGCGCCAGTAGTCAAAGTCGGGGTCGAGCAGCACCGCCTGCGTGACGCCGAGCCGCTCAACGGCGGATTCGATCAGCTCACGGTCGTGCGACGGCGGGAAGCCGGGGGCGTGGACCGAGACGATCCGCAGACCGGCCGGTCCATAGCGCCGCTGCCACTCCTGGATATAGCGCAGCGCGCGCAGCGAGCTCGGGCGGCAGAAGTCCCAAAAGTCGATCAAAACCGGGTGCGGGGCCTGCTGCTCAAGTTTCAGGGTCGCGACATTAATCCACTCGGCGTCCTTGGGAAAAGATGGTGCGACGATCGTGTCTGTCGGCGGGCGCATAAGCTCGGCCGCGGACGCTAGCATCGCGAGAGAGCATGCGCCGACCTGATCAAAGCCAATGCTGATCGGCAGCCCTCCGGTCGAACTGCCCGAGCCACCACTTTCGAGGGGCGTTCTGGCGCTACGCGCGTGGTCGGAGTCCGATGTCCGCGGTCTCGTCGAGGGCTGTAGCGATCCACTGACTGCCCGCTACACCTCGGTGCCAATCCCGTACACGCCGGAGGACGCCCGCCGTTTCATCAGCTTTGGTCGCTCGCAGACAACGCTTCCGCTAGCCGTCGTCAGCGGCGACGACGACACACAAGTGCTCGGCGCGGTCGGACTTCACGCCGTTTCGCTCACGCGCCGGCGCTCTGAGATCGGCTACTGGACTGCTCCGTGGGCGCGGGGGCAGGGGGTGGCGCAGACCGCGCTGGAGCTGCTCTCGAGCTGGGCTCTCGGCCCGCTCGGCCTTGAACGACTTGACCTCTACGCCGAGCCGGAAAATGAGAGTTCGCAGCGCGTGGCGACCCGCGCCGGGTACAAGCGCGGAGCCTTGGTGCGGTCGGGTATTGCGCTGCGCGGGCGTCGTTATGACGTGGTTCGTTTCACCTTGCTCGCTTAAAGAGAACGTCAGGCGCGAAACTTTTTTGCTCCGCGGGGTATCTAATGTGTAGATAGCCGCGCGAGTTC
>CAIJLJ010000077.1 GCA_903821395.1 uncultured Solirubrobacterales bacterium
CGAGGCTTGACGACGGCAGGACAGTTACGGCTGAGCTGGTGAAATCCGTCATCGCCGACGAACTGTCGAAGATGGAGAGTCGAGTCGGGCTCGAAAAATACGCCAAGAGCCAGTTCCCGCTGGCGGCCGACCTATTCGGAAAGATGATGCTGTCGGGCGATTTCAACGAGTTTCTGACCTTGCCGGCCTACGAATTCATCGATTAGCGTCCGGAAACACCCTGCCGGCCTGAGCGGCACGCTGGGCCCGTCCATCAACTCACGGAATCGTCTCCATAAAAAGAAGCGATTGCCAGACGGGCCGCTTTTCACAGATACTAGGTTTTTACCTGTCGGTGCGGGATGCTCGAAGTACGGGTTTCCCCCTCCCCAGACACCACCCAAAACGGAGACGAGTCCAACACACATGTCATTCCTCAACCTGTCCCTCGCCGAACTCGAGGATTTGAACCTCAATGCGAAAGAACAGCGCAAGCAGCGCGTACCGATCGAGACACTGCAGGAAGAGCGCCTGAAGTATCTCGCCGACACGCCAAGCATCAAGGCCGTAATCGTCATGTTCAGCGACCTTGAAGGTCGCCTTCACATGCTGGACTACGACAAGAAGTTCCTGCTCGGCAGCCACGACAACCTGACGTTCGACGGTTCGTCGATCCGCGGATTTACGGCGCAAAAGGAAAGCGACCTCCGGCTCCGCTTGGATTGGAACGCCTTCTACTGGGCTCCGGCCGACTTCGTGGGTGCCGGCAAGGTTCTCATCTTCGGCGAAGTCATCGACAAGCAGGGCGGACCGTACATCGGCGACATGCGCGGCGTGTTGAAGAAGTACGCCGACGACAAGCGCGCGTCCGACAACTTTACGTTGAATGCAGCCAACGAAATCGAAGGCTTCCTGTTCGCGGGCATGGATGCGGAACGCCGTTACAGCGAAACCGGCAAGTTCGAGTACGTGAATACGGGCGGCTACTACCATTCGCTCCCCGGCGATCCTCTCCGCGTCTTCATCGACCGCGCAGCGGAAGTGCAGCGGGCGATGGGTTTTGAGAACGAGAAGGACCATCCGGAAGTCGCGCCGTCGCAGTTCGAGATCAACTACTCGTACGCCGACGTCGTCACTGCAGCCGACCAGATCCAGCTCTACAAGTTCCTTTGCCGCCAGGTTGCCCGCAACATGGGTCTGACCGCCAGCTTCCTGCCGAAGCCGGTAGTTGGTGTCAACGGCAGCGGCATGCACACCAATGTTTCGGTGTCGCAGGGCAAGAAGAACCTTTTCTGGGATCCGCAGGGTGAAGAGAAGATCAGCCCGTTTGCGTGGAATTTCGTGGATAAGATCCTCACCCACGGCAACGACATCTGCTTGGTGCTGAACCCCAGCGTCAACTCCTACCGCCGCTTGGATCCGCACTTCGAGGCCCCGAACCAAATCATCGCCTCTGCGGTTGACCGTGGCTCGATGGTCCGTGTGCCGATCGGCAACGAACGCAGCTCGCGGATTGAAGTCCGCGCCGTTGCGCCGGACGCCAACCCCTACATGGTGCTCTATTCGGTCTTCAAGACGGGTCTTGACGGCAACGTCAGCTCGCTGAAGAACCTGCGCACGGCC
>CAIJLJ010000078.1 GCA_903821395.1 uncultured Solirubrobacterales bacterium
CCCCTACGAGCTCGCCTCGCTCTTCGGTTGCGCCGTCCTTACCGGCGTTGGCGCTGCACTGAACGCGGCGGAGATTGAGCCCGGGCAGACGGTCGCTGTCTTCGGCCTTGGTGGCGTTGGGCTGGCAGCCGTGATGGGCGCGAAGCTGGCCGGTGCTGGGCGCGTGATCGCGATCGACCCGGTGGAGCACAAGCGAGAGCTAGCAATGGAGCTTGGCGCCAATGACGCGCTGGAGGGTGGCGAGAGCACCATCGACGAGCTCAAAGCGATGACCGACGGCGGCCCTGACCGCGCGATTGAGACGGCAGGCTCAGCGAAGGTGCTTGAGACCGCCTACCTAGCAACACGCCGCGGCGGCATCACGGTGACAGTCGGCCTGCCCAACCCTGAGGCGCTGCTCTCAATTCCCGCCGTAAGCCTCGTCGCCGAGGAACGGACGCTGAAAGGCTCCTACCTAGGCTCCGCCAACCCGAGCGAGATGCTGCCGCAGCTATTCGACTACTGGCGCGCCGGCAAGCTGCCAGTAGAGAAGCTAATCAGCGGCCGCTTGAAGCTCGACCAGATCAACGAAGGCTTTGACCGGCTCGCCTCAGGTGAAGCGATCCGCCAGATCGTTGTGCTTTAGACCTGCGGGGAGCCGCTGCGCATTGGCTCTAGCTGAAAAGCTTCGCGCCCTCGCGTGCTCCAGGCTAACTGCTTAACAGCAAATAGTTAAATAGTTAAAAAGCCCGAACCGGCCTCACTTGGTTGATGAAGAACTTGACGACGTCGCCCTGCCAGTCGCGCCCGCCGCCGAGGCCGGCGAGCTGGAGCCACGCGAGGGACGCACCGCCCTGCGACGACGACCAGTAGTAAGCATCGGGATTCAACCCACTAACAGAGGAAACATCAAGCGCGTTGAGCTCATCTTGGGAGGGCAGGAACCAGCCCGTGACGACCGCGCCACCGACTGTCGGTGCGTAAGTTGAAGCAGCGAGCGCAGCAGGAGCCGAATTATCGCCGCTGGAAGCAGGGCAGGCAGCCATAATCGAGTCGGTATTTGCCTTTCCTGAACCGATAGCGGTGAACGAAGCCCCCGCGATCGCCTTGTTACTGCACGACCCCGGAGTGCCGTCCCCGCCACCCCACACACGGTAAGGATCGCCGGAACCCGGGCCACCGTTCCAATCAGCTGGCGCAGCCTCCAGATAAGTGCAGCCCGAACCACACGGCGCAAAAGACTCACCGAACTGCAACCCAGGTGCATAAAACACCTTTCCGCCACCCGGACCCGTCCCACCAACCACATACACGGCAACCGAGCTGGACGCCGCCGAAGCGGACGAATCACCGCGAGCATTAGTTGCCGTCACGGTGAACGTGTGAGACGTGCCGTTGATGAGGCCTGTGACTGGGCAAGACAGGGTTGCCGTTGTGCACGATTGTGAACCGCCACCAGATGCAACGGTGACCATGTAACCCGTTACAGCAGAGCCACCATCACTAGACGGAGCCAACCACGACACCGCGACCTGTCCGTCACCAGCCACACCCTGAACACCCGCCGGAGCGGCCGGCACAGTTGCTGGCGTAACACTCACGGCGTCTGATTCTGCGCCGGTGCCGACGGTGTTGATTGCGCGGAGTTTCACTTGGTAGGTAGTGCCGTTCGTGAGGCCACTAATTGCAACCGGCGACGCTGCCGACTGCGGGTTTCGAGTAGTCCACGTTGAGCCATTGTCGGTGGAATATTCGTAGTTGCTGATCGTCGCGCCGTTATTGGCTCCAGCTGCGAACGCGATGCTCGCGCTGGCGTTGCCTGGTGTTGCCACCAGCGCGGTCGGCGCGCCCGGCACCGTTGCTGGAGGAGGCGTAGGAGCAGGAGTAGGCGTAGGAGTAGGCGTAGGCGTAGGAGTGACGGCTTTGGGGCTGGCTACAGAAGCCGAGCGAGCGAGCCACAGCGACTTCTTCGCCGTCGTATTCGATTCCAACCTGAGCTGATACTCAGCACCATTGAGCAGACCGGTGGCCTTATAAGAACGCGCTGAGGCCTTAAGAACCTTCAAACCAAGCCACTTCTTAGACCAAACCCCAGTTGGCTTACCACCCTTCAAAACACGGCCACGCCAACTAACGCGATACGCAGCCGCACCCTTCACAGCAGACCAAGAAAGAGTCAGAGCGCGATCGCCAGCAACAACCCGCGCACCAGACGCAGCCGAATTAGCAAACACGGCCGGCGCA
>CAIJLJ010000079.1 GCA_903821395.1 uncultured Solirubrobacterales bacterium
GCCCACATGTGGCCGAAATCGTCGTCGACGGTGCCGGTGGGGTATGGATCAACCTCAAACTCAGTGCCGAGCTGGATCGGTGCTGCGCCACCCTGCACGCTCTTGCGGTCGGGCTTGAAGTAGACGCCCCAAGGCTCGTCGGTGATCAGAACGCCGTCGTCATCGTGGAGCGGCGCGTCGCTGTCAACGTGGAGGACCGGGGAAGGCTTGCCGGCAGCGGTATCGAGCGTCTCCGGCGGAACGCCGAGCTCGCCTTCCTGGAGGTACCAGTAGGTCCACATCGGCAGGTCTTCTGCGAGCGAGCCGTCCGGCTGGCGCACGTCGAGCCGGTCCGGCAGCTCAAGCATCTCCCACATCCCTGCGATCCAAGGGCCAACTGCGACGACTACCTCTTTGCCGATCGCAATCTCACCAGCGCTGGTTTGAACGCTCGTCACGGCGCCAGAGCCGTCACGGACGAAGCCGGTCACTTCGACCCCTTCGATGATCGAGGCGCCGGCTGCGCGGCCGAGGTCGGCAAGGCCGTGCATCGATTCTTTGTTGAAGGCGAACCCGCCGACGTGCTCGTGCAGGCAAACGGTTAGCCCCGGTGCGCGCCAGTCGGGGTAGAGCGTCTTCATGTGGGCCATAACGTCGGCCTCGCCGGTGTGCAGCTCAGAGTCGTAGCCGATCCGCTGCTGGCGCTCGAAGACCTCTTCAAGGTCGCCGCGCTGCGACTCGGGCCCAAGCGCGATGTAGCCGGAGCTGTGGTAGCTGAGCGCTTCGGCATCGGCCTCCCACATCTCAACGCAGGCCGCCATCAGCTCCGACATTGCTGGCTGGTAATAGTTGTTGCGAACGACGCCGCAGGCGATCCCGGAAGCACCGGAACCGACGCTGCTCTTGTCAATCACGAGAACTTGCTCCCCGCGCTCAGCGAGCGAGCGGGCGGTTGAGAGTCCATGGACTCCGGCTCCGATTACGAGGTAGTCAACTGAGTCTGGGAGGCTGGCGGACATTTCGTGGGCTCCTTGTGTAGTTGCCGTCTAGGCAATAGCATTGCCTAACTTGTTCTCTGACTCTACAAGCCAATCGGACGGGAAGTCAACGGCGATGCGCCCTGTTGCAGCAGTTGCCCGTGCGGCAACACTGCTAGATCTATTGGCAGGCGCGCCTGACGGCCTCGGAACCAATGAATTAGCCCGCCAGCTGGACGTAAATCCAAGTAACGCTTCGCGCCTGCTCGCCACGCTGAGGGCAGCGGGGCTGGTCGATAGGGCGGCTGGCGAAGGGCCGTGGAGGCTTGGCCTTCACCTCGTCGCACTTGCAGACCACGCGCTCTCGGCGCTCGATGTGCGCGAACTCGCGCGCCCTGCGATGCGCCATCTTGCTGCTGAGACCGGGGAGACGGTCACGCTCTCCGTCGCGGCTGGTAGTGAATCGGTCACGGTTGAGTTCGTTCCCGGCGCTGGCAGCGTTGTCAGCGTCGCGCAGCTCGGTAGGCCGAGCGTTGCTCACGCGACTGCAACCGGCAAGGTGATGCTGGCCTTCGGCGACGTTCCGCTGCCGCAAGGCGAACTCGAGATTTACACCGAGCGCACAATCACCGAGCGCAAGCATCTGGCGGCCGTCGTAAAGGCGACTCGCGCCGGAGGCTACGCCGAAGCGGTCGGCGAACGAGAAGAAGACCTAGCTGCGCTCGCGGTGCCGATAATCGGCGCCGGCAGCAGACTGATCGCAATCCTTGGGCTGCAGGGCCCAGAGTCGCGGCTGACCGAGAAGCGTCGTGCCGCCGTAATCCCGGCGCTGGTCGAAGCCGCCGCCGATGTTGCCACTGCGCTCGGTGCCGCCCCGCGCTAAGGCGGGAGCGGCACCGAAACCGGTACTAGTGGCCTTCTGGTGCTTCCCAGCCCTCGAGGACCGGTGGCACGTAGTTGTCGCCAACCGTCTTTGAACCCTTGACCCACGGGCCCAGCTCAGGCTGCGCGAACTTGGCGTAGCGCTCCTTAAGCACCGTGCCGTATGAGTTGCCCGACTGAAGATGCTTGATCAGCACCTTGCGCGCGATCTCATCCTCGCGCCCTGCAGGGATGTCGTAGTAGATCTTCAGGAACGAGTTCGA
>CAIJLJ010000080.1 GCA_903821395.1 uncultured Solirubrobacterales bacterium
ATGCACGCGGCGTTCTCTCCGAGGAAGCGATGGAGCGCGTATTCGCGACGCTCGACGATTACTCGGCGATGATCGAACAGCTCGGAGGCGCCGACAAGCGACGCGCCGTGCTGACCAGCGCCACCCGCGACGCTGCCAACGGTGGCGAGTTCACGCGGCAGGTCGCGGAGCGCTACCAGCTTGACGCGCGCACGATCGCGGGGGAGCAGGAGGCTCAGCTCTCATTCCTCGGCGCAACCAGCGGCCGCGACCCCGGTGACGGCGAGCAAATAGTCGTGGTTGACATCGGCGGCGGCTCTACAGAGCTGATCATCGGACACGGGCGCACAGTCGGCTTCCATGTTTCAACCCAGCTTGGCGTCGTTCGCCAGAGCGAGCGACACATTGCCCACGACCCGCCGACCGCCGATGAGCTCGAGCAGCTCGGCGCTGAGATCGATGACGTTCTCAGCGCCGCTGTTCCAAACGCCGAGCGCGAGCACGTGAAGACGATCATCGCCGTCGCGGGGACGGCTACTTCGATGGCTGCAATCGACCTCGAGCTTGAGCCGTATGACCCAGAGGCGGTTCATGGCTACCGCGTCTCACTGGAGCGCTGCCGCGAGATCGCCGCACGGATGGCATCGATGCCGGAGGCGGAGCGGCGCAAGGTTGCTGGGCTTCACCCTGACCGCGCGCCGACGATCCTCGCGGGCACACAGATCCTCGTGCACGTGATCGAAGCCTTCGGCCTCGACGGAGTCGAAGTTTCCGAGCACGACATTCTCTACGGCGTCGCGCTCGACGCCGCCTTCAACTCTTAGCCGAGCGACTCAGGCGAGGTTCGACTTGCGTGGGTAGACCACGTCAGGGTCCTGCAGAACGTTGACGAGCGCCGGCAGCCCTGCAGCAAATGCCCTCTCCAGCGCGGGGCGCAGGTCGGCCGGCTTTTCAACCAGCTCGCCGTAGCCGCCGAGCGTTGTGACGATCTCGTCGTAACGCGTACCGGGCCGCAGCTCAGCGGCCACCGAGTAGCCGTAGAGGAACTCCATCGGGTGCTTCTCGAGCGCCCAGATGCCGTTGTTGCCCATCACGGCGACGACGTTGACGCCGTGGCGGGCGAGAGTGTCGAACTCCATCCCGCCGAAACCGAAGGCACCGTCGCCAACGATTAGGACAACCTGACGGTCAGGGAAGGCGAGCTTCGCGGCCAACGCGTAGCCAGTACCGGAGCCAAGGCAGCCGAACGGTCCGGGGTCGAGCCAGCAGCCCGGCTCGTAAGAGTTGATCATCTTGCCGGCGAACGAAACGAAGTCGCCGCCGTCGCCGATAACGATCGCATCGCGGTCAAGGAACTGGTTTAGCTCGTGGTAGATCCGCATTGGGTGCAGCGGCGCGCGGTCATCTTCAAGCTCCGGCAGCTCAGCGGCGCGCTTATCGTCTTCGACTTCGCGCAGCTTTGTAGCCCAAGCTCCGGTCGCGCCTTCGAGCCCAGCGGTTCCTTCGCGGAGAGCATCGAGCGTCGCGGCGATCCCGCCGTAGCACTCGGCCGCGACGTCGCGAGGGTTCGGCCGCAGCGGCTCGGCGCGATCAACGACGATCAGTTTCGTCTCCTCACCGAACGAACCGCCGAAGCCGAGCCGGAAGTCCATCGGCACACCAATCACCACAGCGACGTCGGCCTCCTGCAGCGCCTGGCCGCGGGCGCGAGCGAAGAAGAGTTCGTGGTCGGCAGGGACGCAGCCCCGCGCTAGGCCGTTGAGGAAGACAGGAATTTGCCGCTCGTTGACCAGCTCCAGCAGCGCCTTCTCCCCGTGCCCCCACCAAAGGTTGGTGCCGGCCATGATCACCGGTCGCTCCGCGGCGGCCAACAGCGCGATCGCCTCGTCAACGCCGCTTGCGGCCACCGGCTCGGCCTCAGGGTCGGGCAACGGCGGCGCTGGCGGCGACTCGTCGCCCTCGGAGAAGACGATGTCGAGCGGGAAGTCGATGAAGGTCGGGCCAGAGTGCGGCGCCAGCGCTGTGGTTAGCGCTTCGTCGATCAGCCCAGGGATTGCCTCCGGGCTTTCGGCAGTTGCGGCGAACTTCGTCAGCGGCGCCACAAACGGAATGTGATCAATCTCCTGCAGCGATCCCATTCCCCAGCGCAGCGCTGGCGCGCGCCCCCCGAGCACCATGATCGGCGATTGGTTCTGCAGCGCCGAACCGATCGCGCTAAGGCCGTTGGTAACCCCAGGGCCAGCAGTCAGCGCCGCGACGCCGGGCTGACGCGTGACCTTGGCCCAACCTTCGGCAGCGAAGGTCGCGGCCTGCTCGTGGCGCGTGTCGACGATTTCGATCCCCTCGTCGCGGCAGCCGTCGTAGATCGAGAAGAGGTGGCCGCCGGAAAGCGTGAAGAGTTTCGTTACCCCGTACTGCTTGAGCCGCCTTGCTACTAGGCGGCCGCCGTGAAAGTTGGTTGTCGAGCTGGTCTCAGTTTCCATCGGCCAACCCTAGCGACGATCGGTAGCGTCCCGGCGCCCGCACCGGCGCCTCCGCCGACCTCGCCCGCTAACCTTGCCTCAGATGCAGACCAGCCGAGTCGTGACCACCCAGTGTGGCCACGAGCGGGGGAACCAAGTTGTTGGGGCTAAGCGCTCGAATTTCTGAGCGCCGCGCAAACTCTGAGCGCGCGCCCGTCAGCTCACCTCGTAGGCACAGATAAGAGCGGTCATAAGCCCGGTGCACGTTTTCAAACGATCTACGACCCCCCTGCTGCGCAGAGGCCTCTTGGTTTTACTCGGGCTGCTCGCAATCACGGCCCCAGTCGCAGCCGCGGCAACCGGCCCGGGCGGAACCGAAGTGCCAGGTCAGCCGGTTATCAGCTCAATCTCGTGCGCGTTGCAGCCGGCGGGAAGCTGCGCGCCCGGCCAACTCCTGACGATCACCGGAAGCAATCTCCAAAGCACCCAGCAGGTCACCTTCGTGGGCGGCAGCAGCGTCCGCGACAACGTCGTCGTAAAGATCGCTGCGAAGGCCGCAAAGCCAACTTCCGTCCAGGTAACCGTGCCAAGTCGCGCCGTCAGCGGACTAGTCCGCATCAGCGGCTCGATCGGCAACCCGGCAAACTCGCCGCAGCCGCTGAAGATTGTCGCCGGCCTTCCAGCGACCGACGATGCGAGCGGATCAAAGAAGCTCATTGCGGGCGGCAAGCGTCAGGCCACCTTCAAGTACACAGTCAGCGCAGCGGTGGTCAGCGGCGCGCAGGTAGAGGCGGTTAGAGGCACCGACGGGAAGGTCGTTCGCAGCTGGCCGCTCGTTCACTCCGGCGAAGGCGAGGTCGTCTGGGATGGCTTTGTCGGTAAGGAACCGGCGACCAGTGGCACCTACCTGCTGCGCCTCAATCCGCTCGCTGCGGCCGCGGCGAAAGTGAAGGCCGGCAGCGATACGCAGTTCGAGATGCTCGAAGGGTTCTTCCCTATCCGCGGACCACACGCGCTGGCCAGCAGCCCCGGGCAACTATTCGGTGGCGGGCGTGGCCACCAAGGCACTGACAACTTCGCGGCCTGCGGAACCCCGCTAGCCGCATGGACGAGCGGCGTTGTTCAATACAACGCCTACCAAGGCGCGGCTGGCAACTACATCGTTGTTCAGCGAGCCGATGGTCAGTCGTATGCGTACATGCACATGCGCGAGCGAGCAAGCGCCAAGGTCGGCAGCAAGGTCTTCGCCGGTCAGCAGCTCGGTCGCGTTGGCGATACCGGCGACGCGCAGGGCTGCCACCTCCACTTCGAACTATGGACCGCACCCGGCTGGTACAAGGGTGGAACGCCATACGATTCGCTCCCGCTGATGAAGCGGCTCGACAAGCTCAGCTAAGCCGACCGTCGCCAATCATGCCCGGGGAGGGGCTCGAACCCCCACGTCCCTTGCGGGACAGCCGGTTTTAAGCCAGCCGCGTCTACCGGTTCCGCCACCCGGGCGGGCGCTGAAGACTAGCCTGTAGATGTGGGTAAACGAAGCTCGGGGGCGCGAAAAAAGCGAAACCTTTTGCCTCCGGCGGTGTTGGTATGTCTGAAGAATCAATGGAAGCCTCAGCAATCACACAATCCGATCTCGTTGGAATCCGCGCGCCAAGCGCGTTTTTGCGACTCCAATCGGATGAAAAACTTGTCACGCTGACGCGCCGCGGCAACCAAGCCGCTTATGAGGCGCTCGTTGGCCGCTACCACGCACGGATTCTGGGCTTCACGAAGCACATGCTCTCCTCAAAGGAGGACGCAGAAGACGTAACGCAGGAAAGCTTCGCTGCCGCTTACAGCGCAATGATCGCCGACGAGCGCCCAATCAACGTGAAGCCATGGCTCTACCGCATCGCTCGCAACCGCTCGCTAAACCACATGCGCCGCCAAAGCGCGATCGGCGTTGATGACTTCGATCACCACGTCGCAAACTACGGCCGCACCACAGAAGACGAAGTCAGCCAGCGCGAAGACCTACGCCAGCTGATGACCGACGTGCGGGAGCTACCTGAGTCGCAGCGCACCGCGCTGCTGCTGCGCGAAATAGACGCACTCTCCTACGACCAGATCGCCGAGGCAATGGAGACGACCGTACCGAGCATCAAGTCTCTGCTTGTGCGCGCCCGCGGAGGCCTCGCTGAAGCTGCCGAGGCGCGGAAGATCTCCTGCGATGAAGTCCGGATCGAACTTGCCGAAGTCGCCGAAGGGCTCACCAAGCTCTCCCCTCCCGTTCGCCGACACACACGTGAGTGCGAACGCTGCAAGGGCTTCCAGGCGACGCTCAAGCAGAACAACAAAGCACTTGCAATGTTGTTGCCGGTCGGGCCACTGCTGCTAATCAAGAAGATGATTCTCGCGCAGGCTGGGACCACCGCAAGTGCCGGCGGCGCTGCGACGGCAACAACAACGGCCAGCGGCGGCTTGCTCTCTGGCGCGATTGGGTCGGTGGCGACGAAGGCTGCCGCAACGATGGCCGCC
>CAIJLJ010000081.1 GCA_903821395.1 uncultured Solirubrobacterales bacterium
AACAGCGTCGTGCTGATGCGCGGCCATGGCTTTGCGGCTGCCGGCCAGACGTTGTTGCAGACCTTGCGCATGTCGGTTGCGCTGCCGAAGAACGCGCGTGTCTATCTCGAAGCGATGCGGCTGGGTCCGGTGAAGGGCCTGAGCGCGGGCGAACTCGAAGCCAGAAAGTCCGTCATGGGTGTCGCTGAAAATTCCGCGACCCTGCGCGCCTGGGAATACTGGGCATGCCGCTGCGGCTGCGGCCATCTGTTGCCGGGCGGCGGGCCGAAGGCGGGGCCCTAGTGGTCTGATTCATTCGGACGATTCCCAAATAGACCGAAGCAGTTCAAGCTCTCTTCATGAGAGCAGGAATTGTCGTGAACTTCACGCGAGCAGACCGCCGTCGGCTTGAGGCGATCGTCGCGGATCGCAGCGCACCGCAGAAACATGTTTGGCGCGCCAATATCATCCTCGCCACCGCCGATAGCTGCGGCACTGTCGAGATCATGCGCCGGTCGGGCAAGTCGAAGCCTGTGGTGTGGACCTGGCAGGCGCGGTTCATGGCGGAGGGGGTCGCGGGGCTGACGCGCGACAAGACGCGCAAGCCCGGCAAGCCGCCGCTTCCGCCCGACACCGTGCAGCGGGTGGTCGATTTGGCGCTCGGACCGCCGCCCGGAGAAGCAACCCACTGGACGGGCCGAATGTTGGCCAAGGCGGCGGGGGTGAGCTTGCGCTCGGTGCAACGCATTCTCGAGGCCCACCGGCTCGCGCCGCACCGCATCCGTACGTTCAAACTGTCGAAGGATCCGGAGTTTGCCGCCAAGGTCAGGGATATCGTCGGCCTCTATGTCGACCCTCCCGCCCATGCCGTCGTTCTCTCGGTCGATGAGAAGAGCCAAATCCAGGCGCTCGATCGCACCCAGCCTGGGTTGCCGATGAAGCCGGGCCGCGCCGGGACGATGACCCATGATTACAAGCGCCACGGCACCACCACGCTGTTCGCCGCCCTCAACGTGCTCGACGGCAGCGTCATTGGTCGCAATATGCAGCGCCACCGGCACCAGGAGTTCATCCGCTTCCTCAACACCGTCGAGCTTCAAGTCCCAAAGCGGAAAGCGATCCATGCCATCGTCGACAATTACGCCACGCACAAGCATCCGAAGGTGCGCCAATGGCTCGCCCGGCATCCCCGCTGGACCTTCCACTTCACGCCCACTTCGGCGTCCTGGCTCAATGCCGTCGAGGGCTTCTTCGCCAAGCTCACGCGCCGTCGCCTCAAGCGAGGCGTCTTCCGATCGGTCGACGATCTCAAGGCCGCCATCGACCGCTTCGTCGCCGAGACCAACGCCGATCCCAAACCCTTCGTCTGGACCGCCAATCCCAAACGCATCCTCGCAGCTGTCAAACGAGGGAAGGAAAAGTTAGAGTCGATCCACTAGATAGAGCCTGTCTTTGCCTTCGC
The DNA here is from genome assembly GCA_903821395.1 of uncultured Solirubrobacterales bacterium. Taxonomy (GTDB): domain Bacteria; phylum Actinomycetota; class Thermoleophilia; order Solirubrobacterales; family Solirubrobacteraceae; genus F1-60-MAGs163. The sequence continues at coordinate 1,442 of CAIJLJ010000081.1, forward strand.
CCACATCCATCACAATCGCCCAATCGGGATTGTAGCCCCCAATCGGGGTTCGGACTTCGAACCAGCGGGGAAGCTACACGTAGAGTTTCACGCGGGCGTCGCGTTCCAAAGCTTCGGCGAAAGGGCGTTCAATCGTCTCTGAA
>CAIJLJ010000082.1 GCA_903821395.1 uncultured Solirubrobacterales bacterium
AGCCGACGCCCGGATTCGAACCGGGGACCCCTTCATTACGAGTGAAGTGCTCTACCAACTGAGCTACGTCGGCTAGGACCGGCCCGTTGTGCTGGCGAGAGCACCCCGGACCGGAACGGTCGAGGATACTGGGCGCTGCTTCTGCGGTGCGCTCTCAGCGCTGCGCTGCGAAGTGGAGCCCGCGGCTTTCCGCTGCGGATTTGATCGCGGCCGCCAGTGCTGCCGGCTCGGCCCGGCAGGCTTCAAGCTGCTCGGGGCCGAGCAGCAGCTCAAAACCGACCCCGCTGATCAAGGCGACGACGCACGGCGTCTGCGCGCCGCTCGCGGCCGCAAGCTCAGGCGAGCGCTCGTCGAGGTGAACAGCTTCGAACGGCACCGGAAGTGCTGCGCTTTGCCGCTTCCATTCTTCCTTCTCGCGGAACGTTCCGTGAGTGATTTCGCAGAGCGCGCAGTGGGTTCGGCCAATCCGCGCGCCCAGCCAGTAGCGCAGTTCTCCAAAGAGCGTTCCGTCGGCGTTGTAGACGCCAACGAGTGAAACGATCTCTAGTGAATCGGTTGCCATCGCGCTCTCGTTATAGAGCGTCGCGCCGTCAAACGTTGCCGTAGGCTGGCTCTGTGTCCAAGCCCACCTTTGACCTTCAGTCTCACTCGACCTCATCTGACGGCGCGCTGCCGCCGGCCGCTGTGGTCGCGGCCGCGCACGAAGCCGGCGTTGAGCTGCTCGCGCTGAGCGACCACGACACCGTTGACGGGCTCGACGAGGCCTTTGCCGCCGCCGCGGCGACCGACGGCGCGCTAACGCTGGTTAGCGCGGTTGAGGTCTCCTCGCTCGACCTCGGCGACACCGACCTCCACATCCTCGGCTACGGCATCGACCACCACGACCCTGCGTTACTCGCGCGGCTTGAGCTCTGGCGCGAAGACCGCTGGACCCGCGGCGAGCGAATGGCTGAGGCGATGCGCGAAAACGGCTGGCAGGTGACGCTGCCGGAGCGCGGCGATCAGCCGCTTGGCCGTCCGCACATCGCGGCCGCAATCTTTGACGACCCGGCCAACGCTGAGCGCGTCGCCGCTGAGGGGCTCGCAAATTCGACCGACCTGCTGGTCGCCTACCTCGTCCCGGGCGCGCCCGGCTACCGCGGCCGAACGGCGCCGACCGTTGGCCAAGCTGTTGAGGCGATCCATGAGGCTGGTGGCAAGGCGATCTGGGCGCACCCTTACTGGGATTTTCGCGACGAAGACCAGCACGAAGCAACGCGCGACGTGCTGGAGCGCTTCGCGGCGCTCGGCGGCGACGGTGTCGAAGCCTTCTACATCAGTTACACGGAGGACCAAACGCGCAGGCTCGTGGAGCTTGCCGCCGGGCTCGACATGCTGACGACCGGCTCTGCCGACTTTCACGGCCCAGAAAACCCTAACTTCGCGAGCTTTCGCAACTTCAGTCTCTACGATCTCGAGCCGAACCTCGGGCCGATCGACAGGCGCTGAAGCGGCGCTTTCGAGTCGCGCGTCAAGTAGCCTCAAAAAATTACGCGAGCAGCCCACACCCGTCGAGAGGTTCTCAAGCTCGCTGGAGCTGCCGCTGGCGGTGCTGCGCTAGCGCAGCTTGGCGTCCCGGCAATTGGAACAGCTCGCTCGGCAACTACTCTCGCTGCGCTTGAAAGGCGAATCGGTGGAACGCTGGTCCTTCCCGGTGACCTCACGTACGGCGCTGCGGCGGCGGTTTGGAACCCGCGTCTTTCGGTGCTGCCGAAGGCCGTGGCTTTTTGTCAAAGCGTCAATGATGTGCGCGAGGTCGTCGGGTTTGCGCGCCAGCGTGGCTGGCCGATCGCGGCGCGTAGTGGCCGCCACTCGTTCGCCGGCTATTGCAACACGACCGGGATTGTCTGTGACGTAACTCAGCTCAACGGGGTGCGCTTCGACCGTGCCAACGGAACAGTCACGCTTGGCGCAGGGAACGACGTCCAAAGCATCTGGGAGAACGTTCTGGTCGGCGGTGGCCGGGGAATTCAGAATGGCTCCTGCCCCTCTGTTGGGATTGGCGGTTTGGCCTTGGGCGGAGGTTTGACGCAGAGCTCGCGCCAGCACGGCGCGCTCGTTGATGACGTCGTCGGAGTTTCGGTCGTGCTGCCTGACGGGAGCTTCGTCGAGGCTTCAGCTCACAAACGCCCGGACCTGTTCTGGGCGCTACGCGGCGGCGGCGGCGGCAACTTTGGGGTCGCTACCTCATTTACGATTCGCACCCACGCAGCACCAGCAGTCAACGTCTTCTACATGACTTTTGATTGGTCGAAAGCGGCTCAGGTTTACGACGCGTGGCAGAAGCTCGCACCGGCCGCACCTAGGACGCTCGCGTCATGCTGGCTGCGCCTAACTCGCGTTCCGCCGAAGTCTGGGAGCGGCCCATATGAGTTGTCTGTAGCCGCTGGCGGCCATTGGACGGGAACGAAGGCCGACCTCGAGGCGCTGCTCGAGCCGCTCATCTCACTTGGGCCGGAGAAACTGCCGATCACGATCACGTTGACTCCGGCCGTTACCGCATATCGGCCAGGCGGCTGCGAAGTACTGCCGAACGGCAGCACGCAGTGCGGCACCAGCGGCAACGCCAACTATCCCAACTACCAGCGCTCCGACTTCTTTACTAAGGAGATTCCGCCAGCGGGGATTGCCGAGATCGTTTCGCAGGTTGAGAACTGGCCTGGCGGCCCAGGCGCATACGAAGGCGGAGTCCAGTTGGAATCGTTCGGTGCGCCGAGCAAGATGAATGCGGTTGCGCCCGACGCGATGGCCTGGGTCCACCGTGACACGCTCTACCACACGGTTTACCTCAACTTTTGGGGCGAGCCCCAGTCGGCGGCGGCGAACATCGGCTGGGTTAATGACTTCTACGCTGCGATGCGCCCTTACGCCTCCGGGCAGGCCTACCAGAACTACATTGACCGGGGCTTGACTAATTGGCGAACGGCCTACTACGGCAACAACTGGAAGCGTCTGCAGCGAATCAAACGCGAATACGATCCGCACAACCTGTTCGCGTTCCACCAGGGCATTACGCCTGCGCGATAGGGGCCACGGGAGCGCTGACCTAGCCGACCGCTAGCGTTCCAGCAGTGTCCACGCTCGAAGCAATCGTCCTTGGCCTCGTTCAAGGGCTGACAGAGTTCCTCCCTATCTCCAGCACCGGCCACATTCTGTTTGTGCCGGCGATCGCTGGCTGGCCCGATCCGGGGGCAGCGTTCAGTGCTGTGATTCAGCTGGGAACGATGGCCGCGGTTCTCGTGTACTTCCGGGCCGACCTATGGCGGATGGCGATGGCTTTCGTCAAATCGCTTGGCGGCGATCATCCGCTTTGGCGCAGCGATGATTCGGACGCTCGGATCGGCTGGTACATCGTGCTCGGCACGATCCCAATTTCGATCATCGGGATCGTCTTTAAAGATCAGATCGAAACGAACGTACGGACCGTCTCGCTAGTGGCTGTCGTGATGATCCTTTTCAGCTTCGTGCTGCTCGCCGCGGACCTGAAGGGCGCGCAGGATCGCGACGTCAAGCAGTTGACGCTGCGTGACGGCATCATCATCGGCCTCTTTCAGGCGTTGGCCTTGATTCCTGGCGTCAGCCGCTCCGGTTCGACGATCTCCGGCGGTCTCTTCCTTGGCCTCAACCGCGAATCGGCCACGCGCTACTCGTTCCTGCTTTCGGTTCCAGCCGTTGTGCTGTCAGGGCTCTTTGAGCTGCGCAAGGTTGGCGACTCGACCGGCGCCTCGGTTGGCATTGCTCCAACTGTGATCGCAACGGTGCTCGCCTTCGGCAGTGGCTACTTTGCGATCTCCTTCCTGCTGCGCTACGTGCGCACTCACAACTTCGCCGTCTTCATCGTCTACCGAGTAGCGGTAGGCGTGCTGATGCTCGTTCTGGTTGCTGCCGGAGCGGTTAGCTAAGCGTGCGCGCTAGCCGGTAGGCGAGCGCTTCAAGCTGAAGCTGATCATCGGGATAGATCGCAAGCGACTCGCGAGCCGCGTCGACCAGAGCGATCGCGTCTCGCAGGCGGTGCGAGTTTGCCCCGGCGGCGTCAGCGTCGAGCTGCTCGCGGCGGTCTACCGCGTAAATCAGCTCCGGTGCGCCGTCGACCATGCAGGCGAGGTCGCGGTACCAGAGGCCAGCTAGGCGTAGTCCTTCGTCGAGCGTTGCGTTGCGCAGTCGCCTCCATGTCCTGTGCGCGTCGGCCTTCGCGTCCTTTTCGTACTTGTTCCGTTCACGCTTCGGTAGAGACTCGGCCTCGACCTTGGCCTCCGCGTTGAGCCGCTCTTCGGTCTCAACCGCCAATGTTTGCGCGAGGTTGATCAGTGCCAGCCAAGGCTGGTCGCTGAGTTTGTTGTGGCGCGCGCAGCGGGCGAAGCGTTCGGCGTTCGCGCGCTGCTGGGCGCCGCTGCCGGCCGCCATTGCGAGCGCGCGGTTTGCGTCGCCTAGTGCGAGCCGCGCGCAGGCCTGGGCGACCTCTGGGGCGATCCCTCTGGCGCCGAGTTGCTGCTCGAGCTCGGCCTCGGTGGGGGCGTCGAAGCGGACTGCGAGGCAGCGCGACGAGATTGTCGGCAGTACCTGCTCAGGGCGGTCGGTCAGCAATACGAGGTGAACGTAGGAGGCCGGTTCTTCGAGCGTTTTGAGCATTCGGTTTGCTGCCTCGGCGTTCATTGTGTCGGCGCCCTCTATTACAAAGACGCGCTTCGATGACTCAAACGGCCTGCGCGCAGCGGCCGCGACCACAGGCTCGTCGATATCTGAACGGCGCATCTCGCTTGCGCCGCTGGCGCGAACCCAAGTTAGGTCGGGGTGAGTCTCGCGCTCGGCTCGGTCCCGTACCCCGGCAGGGTTCTCGGCGCCCTCAGCCAGCAGTTCGGCGGCAAACGCGCGCGCCGCAGCCGCTTTGCCAGCACCCGGGGGCCCATGGAAGAGATAGGCATGCGAGGGCTTGCCGCCTGGTGCTAACGCCGAACCAAGCACGGCCAACGCGTGCGGATGGCGTTCGATTGAGGCGAGCGTGCTCATTGGCTGATCGTACGGGTACGCTCGGCTCGTTGATGGTTGGACGACTGATCACGATCGAAGGGCTAGACGGCTCCGGCAAGTCAACGCTCGTCGCTGGCCTGGTCGCGGAACTCGAACGCCGCGAGTTGCCGGTGACGGCGCTGCGCGAGCCGGGTGGGGTGGAGTTGGCCGAGCGGCTGCGCGATCTGGTTAAAGATCCTTCGCTCGAAGTGAGCGCCCGCGCCGAAGCGCTCATTTACGCCGCTGCGAGAGCTCAGCTCGTTGGAGAATTGGTGCTGCCACTGCTCGAAGCCGGGCGCTTTGTGGTGCTTGACCGTTACATAGATTCATCGCTCGCCTACCAAGGGGCTGGCCGCGAGCTGGGCGTCGAAGCGGTCGCGCAGATCAACCAGTTTGCAACTGGGGGGCTTGCCGCCGACCGCACTCTTTATCTGCGCGTTGACGCTGCAACGCGGGCTGAGCGGATCGGTGAGCGCGGTGAGGCCGCCGATCGGCTGGAGCTCGCCGGCGACGAATTCTTCAAGCTCGCCGGCGATGCTTACGATGAGCTCGCAGCGGCCGAGCCGGAGCGGATTTGTGTGCTCGACGGCGCGGCAGCGCCTGAAGTTGTCTTGGCGGCGGCAATTGATGCGATCAGCGAGCTGCTGCCCTAGGATTGCGAGGATGCCTCTCCGCTCAATCGCCGCGCTCTTCGCCAGCGTCCTGATCTTGGCGCTACCAGTCGCGGCCAACGCGCAGAGCGGGGTTCAGCCGGTCGAGCCAGTGCCGGGGCAGCCGGTTCAGTCGACCGGCGGAACGATCTCGCCGCCCTCCGGCGCTCCGGGGCAGCCGGCCTCGCCGACCGTCGTCGCGCCGACGACCGTCACCCCGGTCCCTACCACGTCGACGACGAGTACCAAGCCGCTGAGTAAGGCTCAGCGTCGCGGACTTGCCTGGCTAACAATTGGCCTGATCGCGCTCGGCGCGGTCCTGCTCGGGGTGCTGATCGTGCTCTTGCTTTGGCGCGTCCGCGGATGGGATCCGCGCTGGCTCAAGCGCTGGCGCCACTCCACCGCCGAGGCCGGTTGGCGTCTCGGAATGAATGGCGCAGAGATACGCGACTTCATTCGTCTCGGCCGCTAACTCGGCGCCTGCCTAGGGGCAAAAAGCCGCAAGCAGCTGGGCTATCCTTGAAGGGTCCAATTTGTCTGAATTGGCCGCCCGAAAAAGGATCGGGCGCACAGTTGCATTCCGTCCGATGGAAGTGCGAAGTTCCTCGGCCCGCGACCGGTTATTCAGGACGCGAAAATCAACCGGCAATTCGGCCGGCAGGAGAGAGGAAGCAGACGATGGAAATCACCCCGCAGACCCACACCACCGCCACCGCCGTCGAGGCTGGCCAAGCAATGTCGATCGAACGCCGTCACACCGAACCGGGTGTCGATCCATTCGCTTCCGTTGAGTGGGAGGTTCGCGACGCGCGGATCGCTCACGGCGACCACGTTGCCTTCGAACAGACCGACGTCGAGTTCCCTAAAACTTGGTCACAGAACGCCACCAACATCGTCACGCAGAAGTACTTCCGCGGGCAGGCAGGTTCACGCGAGCGCGAACGCTCGGTCAAGCAGATGATCGGTCGCGTCTCTGGCACGATCGCCGACTGGGGTCGCACGCGCGGGTACTTCGCCACAGCCGAGGACGGCGACGCCTTCGAAGCTGAGCTAACGCACATCCTGCTTCACCAGAAGGCAGCCTTCAACTCACCGGTCTGGTTCAACGTCGGCTTTGAAGAGAAGCCACAGTGCTCAGCCTGCTTCATCCTCAGCGTTGAGGACACGATGGAATCGATCCTCGGCTGGAACACGAAGGAAGGCACGATCTTCCGCGGCGGCTCCGGCTCCGGCATCAACCTCTCAAACATCCGCGGCTCAATGGAGACGCTCAGCAAGGGCGGCACAGCCAGCGGCCCGGTCTCATTCATGCGCGGCGCCGACTCATGGGCCGGCACGATCAAGTCCGGCGGCAAGACGCGCCGCGCCGCCAAGATGGTCGTCCTCGACGTGGATCACCCGGACATCGTTGAGTTCATCGAATGCAAGGCGAAAGAAGAAGACAAGGCCGCCGCACTGCGCGACGCCGGCTTCGACATGTCAATCGATGGTGACGGCTTCAACTCGATTCAGTATCAGAACGCCAACAACTCGGTCCGTGTAACAGACGAGTTCATGCAGGCCGTTGAAGACGACGCCGAGTGGCACACAATCGCCCGTGCAACCGGCGAGCCGATCGGTGAGCCAATGTCGGCGCGCGAACTGATGATGAAGATTGCCCGCGCCGCATGGCGCTGCGCCGACCCTGGCGTTCAGTACGACACAACGATCAACCAGTGGCACACATCGCCGAACTCAGGTCGGATCAACGCATCCAACCCATGCTCTGAGTACATGCACGTTGACGACTCAGCCTGCAACCTCGCCTCGATCAACCTGATGAAGTTCCGTCGCCCAGACGGCACGCTCGACGTGGATGACTTTGAGCACACAACCGACGTTCTGCTGCTCGCGCAGGAGATCATCGTCTCGCCATCGAGTTACCCGACAGAAGACATTGGCGAGAACGCCCGGGCCTTCAGGCAGCTTGGTCTTGGATACACCAACCTCGGCGCCTACCTAATGGCCAACGGCGTCGCATACGACTCCGACCCAGGCCGCGGAACAGCAGCCGCAATCACGGCGCTGATGACCGGCCGCGCATACCGCCAGTCGGCAGTAATCTCGGCTGCGATCGGCCCGTACGACAAGTACGAAGAGAACCGCGAGCCACACAACGCAGTGATGCGTATGCACCGCGACGCGTCTTACGCAATCCCCGACTCAACCGTTGTGGACGACCACCTACTCGCGGCTGCCCGCCACTCGTGGGACGAAGCGGTGGAGGTTGGTGAGCGTTACGGCTACCGCAACGCACAGGCCACCGTGCTCGCGCCGACCGGCACGATCTCGTTCCTAATGGACTGCGACACGACCGGCATCGAGCCTGACTTCTCACTAGTCAAGTTCAAGGAGCTCGTCGGCGGCGGCCAGATGACGATCGCCAACAAGACGATTCCGCTGGCCCTGCAGACGCTCGGCTACGCCGACCCGCAGATCGAACAGATCGAAGCCTATGTAACAGAGAACGGCACGATCGTTGGCGCGCCAGGGCTACTCGACGAGCACCTCTCGGTATTCGACGTAGCCGTCGGTGAGCGGGCAATCTCCGCGCACGGCCACATCAAGATGATGGGCGCAGTACAGCCATTCATCTCGGGCGCGATCTCGAAGACCGTCAACATGCCGGCCTCCTCAACGGTTGAGGACATCGAAGGCGCCTACATCGACGCCTGGCGCCTCGGCATCAAAGCGCTAGCGATCTACCGCGACGGCTCAAAGACCGCGCAAGCACTACGCACCGACGCTCAGGACGAGGTCGACGCACCAGACGGGCTCTACACCAAGGCCGACGTTGACGCCCTGCTCGAGCACGCCGTGCTCGAAGCAAAGGGCGACGCGCTACCAGCGCGCCGGCGGATGCCGCGTGAGCGTCAGTCGCTAACGCACAAGTTCTCGATCGGAGGTCACGAGGGCTACATCACAGCCGGCGTCTACGAAGACGGCACAGTCGGCGAGATCTTCCTAACCGACATCGGCAAGGAAGGCTCAACGCTGCGAGGCATGATGAACGCCTTCGCAACCTCAATCTCGATCGCGCTCCAATACGGCGTGCCTCTCGAGAAGCTCGTGGAGAAGTTCAGCTACATGCGCTTCGACCCAGAAGGGATCACCCAGAACCCGGAGATTCCATTCGCCAAGTCGATGCCCGACTACATCATGCGCTGGCTCGCCTCGCGCTTCCTTGACACAGAGACGCAGGAAGGGCTCGGCATCATGACCGACTCCGTCCGCGCCAAAAAGGCCGGGGAAGAGGCCGCCACGTCGTTTGTTTCAGACACCGCAGGCCCAGCCAACGGCGGCAACGGCGCACCAGCGCCGCAAGCCTCAGCCGGAGACAGCGAAACGATGCCAGCAGCCTCAGCAATGACCGACACCCCACCAGTAACACCGGCGAAGATGGGCGGCCTAGAACTAGGGCCGGCCTGCAGCCAATGCGGCGGGATGATGCAGCGGACGGGTGCTTGTTATACGTGCACGTCCTGCGGCAACAACACCGGCTGCGGTTGAGAGACTGATTGACGGCGAATCTCGCCGTCCGTGGTCGGGCACCGTGCTAGCGCACTACTGCCCGCCCACGGTCGTCGCGCTTCGCTCGCCACTCAGCCTCTCAACGGCGTTGATGGCGGCTTTGTGGCGCTGGGGTTAGAACGATTCGAGGCGGGCTAGGGCTTCGATTGCGTCTTGGTACATGACGTTTTTGATTGTTGATGCGACGTCGCGGTTTTTGCCTGAGAGCGGTTCTGTTCGCTCGATTGCCTTTGGCAGCACCTGATCCTCTGCGGCGAGCTCGTCGACTATTCCCCACTCGAGCGCCTCGGGGGCGCCGAAGCGGTGGCCGCTCAGCATCGCCTTGTGCGCTGCGGCAGGCGTCAGCTTTGCTTGGATCAGCTTTGACATTCCGCTCACGAACGGAATGTTGATGTCAACTTCCGGCAGGCAGAAGTAGCCGCGGTCCTCGCGCATTACGCGCTCATCGCAGGCCAGTGCCAGCATCGCGCCGCCGGCGAAGGCGTGTCCGTTGACCGCCGCAATCACCGGCACGGGAAACGCAAGCAACCTCATGTAGAGCGCCTGCAGGCCTTCGACTACTAGCCGCGTGCTCTCCTCGCCGGCCTCCGTCATCCATTCGAGGTCGAGCCCGTTGGAGAAGAACTTGCCCGTGCCTGTCAGCACCACCGCGGCCGCGGTGTCGGACGACTCAACGTTGTCGAGTGCCTCCTTGAAAGCCTCCAGCATTGGTCCGTTGAAGCGGTTCTCTTCCGCATTCATCGTCAGTACTACGACACCATCACTGATACTTGCATCGATCATTCGCGCTCCCTTGGCTCGTGCTGCTCGCTGGCTAATGATGCCCGAGAGCGACGCTCGGGGTAACTAGCGCACCTGCAATTTGTTCGCGTTACTATTGTGGAATGACTATTTGCACACGCAAGTTGACCATTCCGACGCTGATGATTGCGCTGCTCGCCTCTCTCGCGCTTGCCCAGACGGCCGGTGCGGCCGCGCCGCCACAGAAGTTCTATGTATCGCTCGGCGACTCATATGCCGCCGGCTACCAGCCCGGTCTTGGCACAACTCGTAACGGTTTTGTCTACCAAGTCCCGGGTCTTGTTAAGAGCCGGGGATACAACCTCAAGGTCGTAAACTTCGCGTGTGCAGGCGCTACGACCACGTCTTTGATGCAGCAGGTCGGCTGCGTCAAAGCAGCGCTCGGACCCGACTCGCGGCCCTACCCGACTGACACTCAGATCGGCGCCGCAACAAAGTTCATCAAGGCCAACCGCAGCAAGATCGGGCTGATCACAGTTTCGATTGGTGGCAACGACGTAACTGCCTGCGCTAGAGGCGCAGCTGACCCAGTCACCTGCGTTGGTGCCGCTACAACCGGAGTGAATACGAACGTTACGGCAGCTGCTAAGGCGCTTCGCGCCGCTGCAGGCCCGAAGGTCAAGATCGTTGGTACCACCTACCCGGACGTGGTCTTGGGTGCCTGGGTCAACCCGGGTAGCGATGGCGCTAAGAACCTCGCCAACCTTTCAATAATCGCTTTCAAGTCCTTGATCAACCCGGCGCTAACGAAGGCTTACGCCGCTGGTAAGGGCTCGCTCGTTGATGTGACAGCCGCAACCGGTGCTTACGGGGACATGACCGTCTTCAACACGCTCGCGCCATACGGCTCGATTCCAAAGCCGGTAGCTGACGTCTGCAAGATCAGCTTCTACTGCGATAAGGGCGACATTCACCTGACCACGAAGGGCTACGGCATCATCGCCAAGCTAGTCGCAGGCCAGATGCCCAAGCTCAAGTAAAAACCCTGCGACCGCTAGGCGCGCTACGGTTCGACGGACTTCCCATCTATCGGTAGGAGCTTTGTGATGAACCGTTTGACCGCCGCCCCGTTTCTCTCAATCGCCTGCATCGCAGCAGTAGCTGCGGTGACGCTGCCCGGCTGCGGCAAGCCTGAATACTGCGCGAAGAAGACCGACTTCGATAGCTCCGTGACGACGCTGACGCACGTTTCGCTAACTCCGCCTGATCCGACTGTCGTAGAGACCGACATCACAAACGTTCAGAACGCCGGAACGGCAATGATCAACGCGGCTAAGAGCGATTTCCCAAGCCAGTCATCAGCACTTGAAAACGCCATCACGAGCGTCGTAGCGACCGGGAAGACGCTGACGACGACGAAGGATCTGACCGCGACCGGGCTAACGCTCACAGCTCAGCTGCTGACGCTTAACTCGGCTTGGAGCAGTTTCAAGACGGCCACCAACGACGCCTGCAGTTAGCCAGGGCGTCACAGCGGCGGGAATAGCGGCGGCCCGTGTCTGAAATCGGTTCGCTGCTCCTGGAAGGGCTGGGTAATGCTGCGCTGATGGCGTGGCAGATCTGGTGGGCGCTCGTACTTGGCTTCGCCATCTCAGCGATGGTGCAGGCCTGGGCGCCGCGCGAGCGAATCGAAGCGCTGCTCTCCGGCCCAGGGGCGGCGCCGATCGCACGCGCAACCGGCTTCGGCGCGGCATCGTCGTCCTGTTCCTACGCGGCGATTGCGATCGGTAAGTCGCTGTTCCAGAAGGGCGCGTCTTCGGCCGCCTCGCTTGCCTTCCAGTTCGCTTCGACGAACCTAGTTTGGGAGCTTGGCCTTGTTATCTGGGTGCTGATGGGGTGGCAGTTCACGCTGGCCGAATACCTCGGCGGCGTTGTGATGATTCTCTTGATGTGGGCGATGCTGCGGCTGTTCGTCTCCAAACAGCTCGAAGAGGAGGCCCGTGAGCACGCGCGGGGCGCTGACACCGGTCACGAGCACCACATGGCGTCGACTGCGCTGCCGCTGCGCGAGAAGCTGACCGACTCACAGTCATGGTCCGACGTCGCTCACAACTTCCGTGGCGACTGGCAGATGCTTTGGAAGGAGATTGTGATCGGGCTGCTGCTGGCCGGCTACATCGCGCTGCTCGGTGACAGCTTCTTCAACGGGCTCTTTTTGACCGGCGCGCCGCCGGTAGTGCAGACCATTTGGGGAGCAGTCATTGGCCCCGTGATCGCGATGCTTTCTTTCGTCTGTTCGGTTGGCAACATTCCGCTCGCCGCGGTGCTTTGGTCAGGTGGCCTTAGCTTCGCTGGCGTGTTGGCGTTCATCTTCGCCGACCTGATCGTGCTGCCGATCATCGTCGCGTACCGCAAGTACTACGGTAACGCCTACGCGGCTCGAATCGTCGCACTGATGTTTGTGACGATGGTGTTTGCGGCGCTGATTATTGACGTGCTGTTCGGCGCGGTCGGCCTGATTCCAAGCGTAAGGCCAACGACGAGCGACATCTTCGGTTCGGTCAAGCTCGATTACAAAGCTGTCCTAAATGCGATCGCGCTAGCTGCGTTCATCGCGCTCTGGATGATCACCGTGCGGCGCGGCGCGACCGATCCGGTCTGCGGCATGAGCGTCGATAAGAGGGTGGCTCTGACGAGCGAAGTAGACGGAACGACTTGGTATTTCTGCGGGCCGGGCTGCCAAGAAAAATTCGCCGCTGATGATGGTGGGCGCGGCGGCTGACCAGCCGCGTTCATGTCTGGGCGGAGTCCGTCTTAGCGCGCCGTTGAATTCTTTTTGAGAAGTCCGCAACTCTTCGGGAAAACACGTGTTTTGGGTCGGGTAAGCAGTTCCCTAACCGCTTCGCATGGCGAGGCAGAGGAGAGTTTGGAATGGATTCTTTGCAGGCACGGTCCGCCGCTGGCGGCAAGTTGGTTTCTAATGGCCCCGCGAGCACCGCGTCAAGGCGCACGCGCCTAGTCCTCATCGGCTTGGTCACGGCAATTGTTGCGGTCTTCGCGGCCCCGGCGCTCTCACAGGCGGCGGCGGTCACTCCGCTGAAGACGCAGGGCAACAAGATCATCGATTCGGCTGGCAACCCTGTCGTCCTTCAGGGCGTCAACTGGTTTGGTTTCGAAACCGCCAACCACGCCCCGCACGGGCTTTGGACGCGTGATTACAAAGAGATGCTCGCGCAGATCAAGGCGCAGGGCTTCAACACGATCCGGATGCCTTTCTCAATCCAAGCCCTCCGCTCAACCACCACTAGCGGCATCGACTACGCCAACGGCCACAACGCCGCGCTCGCTGGCAAGACGCCGCAGCAGGTGATGGACATCATTATTGACGAGGCTGCCCGCGACGGGCTGATGATCATCCTCGACAACCACTCATCGACCGATGATTCGTACATGAGCCCGCTCTGGTACGGAGTCGGCGGCTACACCGAGGCCGACTGGGTTGACACCTGGAAGGGTCTCGCCGCTCGCTACGCAAACAAGACCAACGTGATCGGCGCCGACCTCAAGAACGAGCCTCACGGTGAGGCAACTTGGGGCACCGGAGCCGCAAACGACTGGCGCCGCGCAGCAGAACTAGCCGGCAACGCCGTTCTCGCCAACGCGCCGAACTGGCTCGTCCTGGTTGAGGGCATCGAAGGCCCGGTCGCCGGTGGTCAGCAGCTTGATCGCCACTGGTGGGGAGGCAACCTCGAAGGCGTCCGCAACAACCCGGTTCGTCTAAGCGTCGCTAACCGCGTCGTCTACTCGCCACATGAGTACGGTCCAGGAGTCTTCGCTCAGCCTTGGTTCTCTGACCCGAACATGGTTTCGATCCTCGCTGATCGCTGGCAGAAGGGCTTCGGTTACATCCACGACGCCGGCACTGCGCCAATTCTGATCGGTGAGTTCGGAGCCAAGAACGTCGGCACCGACACCGTCGAAGGCCGCTGGATCCGTCAGTTCGCTGACTACCTCGGCAGCAAGGGAATGAACTGGACGTTCTGGGCTTGGAACCCGAACTCCGGTGATACCGGTGGAGTGCTCCAGGACGACTGGAACACAGTCAACCCGGCGAAGATGGCTCTGCTGAGCGATCTGATTGCTCGTAAGCCGATCGACTACGCGCCGGGCACTGGCACGACGCCGACGCCGACCCCGACGCCGACGCCTACGCCAACTCCTACGCCAACTCCTACGCCAACTCCTACCCCTACGCCGACCCCGGTCCCGCCCGCGGGAACGGTCAGCGTCCGTCTGGCATTGGATTCGCAGTGGACAGGCGGATGGTGCGGCAAGCTCGTCGTAAGTAACACCTCGACGGTCGATGCCAGCATTTCGAAGTTCGCCTTCAGCCTGCCTGCAGGCGCGGCGATCACGAGCTCATGGAACGGAACGGTCACAGGGACCGGAACGGCACGCGAGATTGCGGCTCCGTCGTTCGCGAAGGCGATCGCCGGCGGCACTTACGCGGATACTGGCCTCTGCATCTCAGGGACTGGAACGCTGAGCAACCTGACGGTGACGGCTGCGGGCGTAACCACGCCAGTCCCGGCCCCAACACCAACGCCGACACCGACGCCAACACCAACGCCGACGCCGACGCCGACACCAACGCCAACACCAACGCCAACACCAACGCCGGCACCAGTGACTGGCAAGGCGATCCTCGCGGCGACCGTGAACAAGGACTCAACCTGGGCTGGTGGCTTCTGCCGCAGCTTCACAGTTGCGAACTCGGGCACGGCCACTTCGACCGGCTGGAAGTTGACGTTCACGCTGCCAAGCACAGTCGCGATCACGCAGAGCTGGAGCGGTGCCGCCACTCGCAGTGGCAACACCGTGACAGTGACGCCTGAAGCATGGGCCGCAAAGGTCGCACCGGGCCCAGGCGCCGCATCGTTTGGCTTCTGCGCCTCCGGTAGCGGTGAGCCGAGCGCCGTCTCGGTGACAGAGGTCGCATCGACGACCGCTGTCGCAGCGATGCGTTCGAAGTCAACCGCCAAGTCGCGGGCGATTCTGAAGGCCAAGAAGATCCGCCAGGCGCGCAAGCAAAACGTGCTGCGCCGCCGCGTGGGTCACTAGTAAGAGCACTCGCAGCCGGCCCCGCCGCCGATCGCGGCGCGGGGCCGGGATGTGGGCTTCTTAGAGCAGTTCCCAAACATTAGGACCAACTACCACCGCGAAGCGGTGGGGAAACGGAAACACACGATGAACATCAAGACAGAGAAGTACACCGGCCGCAGAGCGCGGCTTACGCTCGCAGCAGTAGCGATGACCGCCGCCGCAGCGATGACAGGGGCTGCCGCCAGCGCGCAAGCTGCCACTACCCCGAGCTTCGCTCCCTACGTCGACATGACGTTGCAGTCGAAGGCAACCAACTCGGCCAACATCACGCAGTCGGGCGCTAAGGCGTCGACGCTTGCATTCATCGTCAGCGGCGCGGCCTGCCAAGCGTCGTGGGGCGGCTTCTACGGCCTCAACGCCTCTGATAGTTGGTTTGACGCCAAGCAGGTGATTTCGGATGCGCGCGCAGCAGGCTCGGAGCCGATCATCTCGTTCGGCGGCGCATCGGGCCAAGAGCTTGCTCGCACGTGCACCAACGCGACCGACTTGGCAGCGCAGTACCAGTCGGTAATCGATGCCTACAACGTTCGCAGCCTCGACTTCGACATCGAAGGTGCAGATCAGGGCGACCCAACCTCGATTGCTCGCCGCTTTCAAGCGATCGCGAAGGTCCAGGCGGCAGGAATTGCAGCCGGCAAGCCGGTGACCGTGTCACTGACGCTGCCGACGATGCCGACCGGGCTAACCGCAGACGGTATGAACGTTCTCCGTAGTGCAGTCGCCAACGGCGTCGACGTAAGCGTCGTCAACGTAATGGCGATGGACTACTACGACTCATCGCAGAACCCAGCAGGGAAGATGGGTGATTACGCGATCCAGGCCGGCGAAGCACTGAAGGCGCAGCTCGCGACGGTCTACACCGGCCGCAGCGACGCTGAGCTCTACCGGATGATCGGCATTACGCCGATGATCGGCATCAACGACAACTCGGTTGAGATTTTCACGACGGCCGACGCGACGAAGGTGCTCAACTGGGCCAACACGAAGAGCATCGGGCGGATCGCAATGTGGTCGCTAAACCGCGACTTCCAGTGCGCCACGCCGAGCAACTTCACCGGTAACTACTGCAGCGGCGTAACACAGAGCCCAATGCAGTTCTCAAGCATCTGGAAGGGATTCGGCGGCGCGCCGCCGATCAACCCGACGCCGACGCCGACGCCGACCCCAACCCCGACCCCGACCCCGACCCCAACGCCAACGCCAACGCCAACGCCAACGCCTGGCGCAGTTAGCTCGAAGGTTTCGGTCGACACGCAGTGGGCAGGAGCCTGGTGCGGGAAGATCGTCGTCAGCAACGCGACGGCGAGCGATCTAGTGATCGACAAGATCACGTTCTCGATTCCGGCGGGCGACTGGGTAACCAGCACGTGGGGTGGCACGTTTACGCACAGCGGTAACGACTACTCGGTGGTCGCGCCAACCTGGGCGCAGGCCGTCGCTGGTGGTAGCTACTCCGACACGGGGATGTGTGTTTCAGGCTCGGGCTCCGGGCAGCTGAACAACATTGTTGTGACCTCGCACCAGACAGGTACGACGCCAACCCCGACACCAACGCCGACGCCGACGCCGACGCCGACGCCGACGCCGACACCAACACCAACACCACCCCCGACGCCGACGCCGACGCCAACACCAACGCCAATCCCCGGCACGGTCAAGTTGGCTGCGACGGTCACGAAGGACTCGACTTGGACTGGCGGCTTCTGTCGTAGCTTCAAGATCGCCAATTCGGGCACGAAGTCATCGGCCAACTGGAAGCTGACCTTCACGTTGCCGAGCAGCGTCAAGATCACTGACAGTTGGAGCGGCACTGCCACACGTAGTGGCAACGTCGTGACCGTTACGGCGCCGAGCTGGGCCGCATCGGTGGCCCCCGGTACCAGCGTCGCTGCATTCGGCTTCTGTGCCTCAGGTACAGGTGAGCCAAGTGCAATCAGCGTCGTCGACGCTCCTGCGGTTGCGACGGCAGCGGCCGTCGCACGCACGCGGACGACAGCCCGCGCAAGGGCAGTCGAGAAGGCACGCAAGATTCGCCGCGCTCACCAGCGCAGCGCGAAGCGCGCCTAGCTAAGTCGCAGCGAGAAACTGGTGCTCCTCCCCGCAAGGCCGCGGGGAGGAGCTTCAGCTTGCGGCCGCGTCAGCGTCTAGGTCTTCGAACTCCTCGCTCGGCGCAGCAGAGCGGGCATCGGCAAAGTAGAGATGGATCACGCCGCCGACGACGCCGCCAAGCAGTGGAGCCAGTAGATAGATCCAGATGTGGCTGTAATCGCCAGCAGCGATCGCCGGAGCAAGTGAACGAGCCGGGTTGAATGAGAATCCGCTGATCGGCCCCGCGACCGTTCCTGCCGTGAAGATGAACAGACCAATTGCGAACGGAGCGAAGACGCCCTTCCACGGCGCACGCTCATCGGTCGCGACGGTGGCGATCACGAGCACGAAGAGCATCGTGAATAGCGCCTCGATGATGAACGCTTTGCTGTCGCTAACGCCGATGCCGGGCGCGTTGACGGTCTTCGAGACGATCTCCTGCGTCCAAAGCACGAGGATCAGGAGCGAAGCAATCAAGCCGCCAACAATCTGCGCTGCCCAGTAGGGCAGGATCTCTGATGGCGGGTGCTTTCGCGCCGCTGCCAGGCCAAGCGTCACGGCAGGGTTGAAGTGCCCGCCGGAGATCTGACCGAAGGCGAAGATCATCGCGGCTAGGCCGAAGCCAAAGCCGGCAGCTATTCCGAGCGATTGGATCGCTGTAACGCCCTGCGTCGCGAGCGTCACGATGCCCATGAAAGCGGTTAGGAAAAAGCCAAACGTGCCAAGGCACTCGGCAGCTAGGCGCTTGCTCAAAGGAATGTCCACCACAACCTCCGTAGCTTCGGTTATTGAAGCGCGAAAGTTACAGCGAGCCAATGACGGCAAGCCGGTGCTGCCGCTAGCCGCTGGGGGCGGCGTCAACGAGCCGCCATGGTGCCTCGTCAGGGCCGTCCAGCGCCAGTGTCCAGCTCTCGCTGAACTTAACTTCGCGGTCCTTGTCGCCAGCTAGGACGGCAGCGGTGTCGCGGTTCTCCAAGTACCTACGGCCACGAACCTTGAGAACTACGCTCATCCGCGCTGGCGCCGGTTCGGCGGCCAGCCGTTCGATCGTGATCGACTCGATCTGCGGGCCGCGTACGACGAGCCGTGCGCTGCGGCCGTCGGCCGAGGGGTAGAGCAGCTGTTCGATCGCTTCAGGGCTCGCAACTGCCTCCAGCGCCGCGTCAGGGCCGTCCACGGCTTCGGCCCATGCGGCAACTGCCCGCCGCGCCGCTGCCGCGAGCACGTCAGGCGCGAACCGCCCGTCCACCAGTGACAAGTCCATCGCTTGGGTTCGCGCATCGGCGGCCAAGCTGACGTCAACGAAATCTGCCGTCGCTGTTCCTTCTAGTGCCTTGTCGGCTACCGCCGCCTCAACGATCGCTGCGTCGCGCAGGTGAACCTCATCGGACCAGGGCGAAGCGATGATCGGCGCGTCGAGGTGGTGTGCCCCTTCGCGGTTCTGCTCGATCGAAAGCAGGATCCAACCACCGCCGCGCTTCGCCAGCGTCCAGTACTCACTAAGCGTGACGACTGCGTCATCGTCGTCGCTGCGCATCAGCCGCATTCCATCATCGGTCTCAACAAAATCTTCCAGCGTCGCCTCGATGTGGACAACGGCGCGGTCGTCAGCGTCATCGGCCTTGTTGTCGATCCCTACGTAGAGCACTTCGGGGCCGCGAAGCACGCGAACGCGGTTGTGCCACCCGCGGGCCGCGAAGTCCTGCATCCGCAGCCGCCACTCGACCAGCAGGTCGTCACCGACCATCGTCTGCAGGGCGCGGTCGTCGCGCTGATCCCAGGCGTGCTGGATCGCGCCAAAGAGGGCCGCAGTGCCGGCTGTAATCGCGTCGGCGTCGAAGGCAGCGTCGTCTGCGGCTGCCTCGGCAGAAGCGGTACGCACGCGTGCGTCGCGTTCGATCCGCTTCTGACGCATGTTGCGCACCGTCATGTATGAGCGAAACATGCTGAGCACGATGATCAGCGCGATCACGCCAAAGACAAGGAAGATCGTGAGGATTGAGCTGGCGCTAGCACCACCGCCATAGCCATAGCCACCACCACCGAACCCACCGCCGTAGCCACCGCCACCGCCGCCGAACCCGCCACCGCCACCGAAGCCAGACGATCCACCACCGGCCGCTGCGAGTTGGAAGGTTGAGCTAATCAGCGCGTGCATCGTCCCTACATCGTCGCAGCATTGCTGCATCGCTGGCTCGACTTAGCTGAGTTGTAAAGAACCGGAGCGAAAGCTAGGCGCTGCCGCGTGCTCCGCGACGCTTCTTCTTCGGCACGAATGCCGACTCCAGCGCGTCGCGATCGAAGCCAGCGAAGACTTGGTCCTCGGTTGCGTAGCGGTAGAGCGCAACGCGGAAGACAGCCATGATCGTGGTCTGGAAGAGCAGTGCGATCACGAAGACGAGAATGCCGATCGTGATCAGCAATCCGCCGCCAACGACCGAAGAGCCGAGCAGGACGACGCCAAGGAACATGACCACACACGCTGGCACAATCGCGACGAAGAATGTGATCAAGCCGATCGCGCTGGAACCAACAACGCCCTCGCCCCAACGCTTCTTGACGACGTGGGCCGATGTTTTCAGCGCTTCTCGTGGCCCGAGGCCTTCGAGCGCGATCACGGGGATCACGAAGAAGGTCGCAACCGCCCAAGCGACGTCCGCAACTGCACCGATGATCGCGCCGGCAACGGCGCCGGCAACCTCTTCCAGCAAACCCTGAATTATTGAGATCAGGAGGCCAACGAATAACGCCACTGCGGCCCAAGCGAAGATCAACCTCATCCGCCCTCGCGCAGCGCTGATGCCCTGCCCAACCGTCGTCTGTTGTCCGTCAAGCGCTTCGGTAGCGCAGGAAGCCAGCGCGACGGAGGCGAAGACGCCGACGACGGTCAGCAGGTAGGCGCCGATTACAACCAGCGGCAGCGCGCCCCAAGCTGAGCCGAGCGCAACAGCCATAGCGGCGCCGCCGCCGAAGAAAATGATCATCGTGATGATCGCCGCGAAGACCGAGATGATCGGGAAGGCGAGCAGTGACTTGTCGGACTTAACGACAGCCCAGCTCTGTTTTGAGAGCGTCCAACCGCGTTTGAATCTTCCCATCGGCAAGAAACTACTAGGTTGATCACGTGGACGCACCAGCTGATCTACCGCAGTGGCCGCCGGGGACGGTCTGCATCCTGGCCACCGGTGGCGATGGGCCGCACGCGATCCCAGTCAGCACGGCAGTGCGCGCGTCAGAGCAGCGGGTTGTTCTCGCGCTCGGTGCACGCCGAGGCTCGCTCCAACGCCTGCGCGAAGATTCGCGCGTCGCTCTAACCGTGCTCGCCGCCGGCGATGTCGCCTTCACCGCCCACGGCACGGCGCGGGTCGTCGCCGATCCGCTGCCGGGGTTGGACGGCGTCGTAGGCGTGGAGATCAGCGTCGAGCGCGTCAGTAGCCACAAACGACCAACCTTCTCAATCGCCGACGGTGTCGCTTGGGGCTGGGCCGACGACGAGGCGCGCGAGCGCGACGCCGCGGTGCGCAGCGCCCTACTCGAGCTTTAGTGAGACGTGATGACGCGGTCGATTAGGCCGTACTCGACCGACTGCTGAGCGGTGAAGAAGCGATCGCGTTCCATGTCGTCATGAACCTGCTCGATCGTCAGTCCAGTGTGCAGCGCGTAAAGCTCATCGATCCGCGCGCGCGTCTTGAGGATCTCGTTCATGTGAATCTCAATGTCTGATGACTGGCCTTCGAAGCCAGCCGATGGCTGATGGATCAGGATCCTGCTGTTCGGCAGCGCAAGGCGCTTGCCGGGGGCACCTGCGGTTAGAAGCAGCGAGCCCATCGACATCGCGACGCCGCAGCAGATTGTCTGCACATCGGGCTTGATGAACTGCATCGTGTCGTAGATCGCCATGCCTGCGTAGATCGAACCACCGGGTGAGTTGATGTAGATCGAGATGTCCTTCTCCGGGTCTTCCGACTCAAGGTGGAGCAGCTGAGCGACGATCAAATTGGCGATCTGGTCGCCGATTGGCTGGCCTAAGAAAATGATCCGATCGTTCAACATCCGCGAGTAGAGGTCGTACTCGCGCTCCCCGCGTGAGGTCGTCTCGATTACGGTCGGTATCAGCGGCATCACTTCACCCTAGGGCATCAACCCCAGGGTTCAGCCAAGATCGAACGCCAACGTGCCCAAACCCGAAGCCTCAAATTCAGAGCCGACGAGCCCAGGGGGGAGCGGCACGTTGGGCCGGGTCCCGCCCGTGTCCTTGATACTCGGCTCGGTCATCTCGGTTCAGTTTGGCGCTGCGATATCGGTCACGATCTTCAGCGAGGTTGGCGTAGCCGGTTCTACGCTCCTGCGACTGACGTTTGCTTCGCTCTTCCTTCTCCTGCTGAGTCGCCCGAAGGTCGCTCAGTGGTCACGTGCGCAGATGAAGATGGCGCTGCTCTTCGGAATGGTCCTCGCCGCGATGAACCTCTCCTTCTACTTCGCGATAAACATTCTGCCGGTCGGTATAGCCACGACGATTGAGTTCCTCGGGCCGATTTCGATCGCGGCAATCTTCTCCCGGAGGCTGCTAGATGGACTTTGGGTCATGCTCGCAGCGGCCGGGGTAGTGCTGATTGCACAGCCGTGGAGCGGCGGCGGCAATCTCGAACTAAGCGGGGTTCTGCTCGCTCTGCTGTCGGCTTTCTTCTGGGGGGTCTACATCCTCATCGCGCAGAGCTCTAACAAGGTGTTTCCCGACCGCGACGGGCTTACGGTCGCGATGATGATCGGCACGGCAATCGTCTTCATCCCCGGCGTGATCTCCGGCGGCTCGACGCTCGTCACGCCACACATATTGCTGTTAGGCGCGGTGATCGGACTACTCAGTTCGCTGATCCCATATAGCTTCGAGCTCGAAGCATTGAGGCGGATGCCGGCTCGGGTCTTCGGGACGCTGATGAGCATCGAACCGGCCGTTGCGGTCTTCACCGGCTTCGTTGTTCTCAGCCAGAAGCCGACGCTGCTCGAACTGTTCGCAATCGCACTCGTCGTGATTGCGAGCATCGGCGTGACTCGGACTGCGCGAGCGCTTCCGGCCGAGGCTGCGATAGAGGCTTAAGCGCCTAGTCGTAGAAGTGAAACCGGCGAGCGCAATACTGGAGGCGTCGTGTTTACCCTCAACCTGCCAAACCTGCTGACAGTCCTGCGGATCCTGCTAGTTCCGGTGCTGGTCGTCGCGCTGCTCTCACACGGCGGGGAGACGAGCGACGTGCTCGCAGCCGTCGTCTTTGCGGTCGCGTCGGTAACCGATGCGCTCGACGGTTGGTTGGCCCGAGCGCGGGCGCAGGTCACGACCTTCGGAAAGCTGATGGATCCGGTCGCCGACAAGTTGCTCGTGATTGCAGCGTTGCTGTCGCTGGTATCGCTCGGACGCGTTGCCGCTTGGGTTGCGATGGTGATTGTCGCGCGCGAATTTGCCGTCACGGTGGCGCGGATCTCGGCCCGCTCCGAAGGGGTCGTGATCGCAGCTAACTGGTGGGGGAAGGTCAAGACAGGTGTTCAGGTGCTGACGATCTTCCTATTGATCTTGGTTGTGCCATCGCCGCCGTGGATTGAGTGGCTGGTCTACGCGATGGTCGCGGTAACAGTGATCAGCGGGATCGATTATTTCTTCGGCATGCGCCGGCTGCTGCGCGAAGCTGAGCTGCGCCGCGCGCACTCTGGCGAAGGGTCGCACCAGTGAAGTGGGCCTTCGCGGCGCTCGTCGTCTGCATCATCGCCTCGTTCGCAACGGCGATCTTCATCGTGCTTGACAACCGCGATCCGATCCCAAACCAGATCTCAGCGTGCGTAAAGAACGCCGGGCTGGCTCAAGCTCGCTCGCAGGATGCACTGAGCGCGGTTCGCGCCGACCTAGCTGCAGGCCCTCTCAAGGTTAAGCAGCGCTGGGACTGGGGAAAGAGCCGCGCGGTGCTGTTTGAAGGGCCAGCTAAGAGCTACGCGATGCTCGCGCTTTGGAGCGCTGATTCTGTCTCGCTGGCGGGCGCAAATGCTGGGGCAAGAGTATTCAACTCGCCCGGCACGTTGCCACTTGTCAGCGTCGAGGTTCCTGACCGTAACCTGCTCTTGCGGTGCGCGCAGCGCGCTACCGGTTAGCGGTCGCCAGCGTCGAGCCACTCGCGCATCGAGGTGTGATGGCGGAGATGTTCGTCGGTAGCGATCTCACGCCGCAATTCGCCGAGTAGACCAAAGCGTTCGGCAGTGACGTTGTGCTGATGGATCGTCTCCAGGTTCTCTTGCCGGGCGGAGACAAAGGTTCCGTCATCGAGATCGCCGTAGCGGTCGACCACGCCTTGAACTACCTCGCGCACGCAGTCCTCGACGAAGCGCGGGCGGCTGTGGGCCTTCTCGACGACAGCTCCTTCGTCGGAACGCTTCATCAGCTCGTAAATCTCGCTCGACATCGAGCTCTCGACGATTGCCAGCAGGTCGGCGGCCTCAACGTTTAGCTCGGTGCCCTCAACCGATCCCAGATAAAGCGTCCCTAGCCCGCGCTGGTTGTGGGTTGCGATCGGCACCGCCGCAATGATCTGCTCAATCTCGTCCGCCTCAAAGCCTTGAGCGCTGAGTCGGTCTCGGGCTGTCGCTGCGACCAGCTCTTGCGCGCACGGGCAGGCCGTCATCCCCTGCGCCGTAACGCCGACGATGCGCCGCGTCCCTTTTTCTCCGGCGAGCGCCGCGCCGTGGAGCGTGTAAATCTCTTGAGTCTCGATTC